>JBCCDZ010000357.1:0-2696 GCA_039030525.1 Pseudomonadota bacterium
CAGTTGATTGAGACATACCAACCGCGATCCCAATCAAGGGCGGCTTTGCCCCCCATGACGGCTGCAATGGCTATCGCAGCGATCACAAAGCGTCGCCAGCCCCGATTGAGACGGGACCTGGTAAGCGGGAGCGCCGTCATTGTGGTCTCCCGTCGGAGACTTGTGGCGGGTAGAGCTGCGCCGACATCGCCTCGGTTTCAGCGATCAAATCGTCGTAAATCGCTTCAATACTTGATGTGTCTCCCATGGCGGAGAGATTGACACCTCGCGCGTTCGCCAATTGCTCGGTGATCTGACGGGTTCGTGCGCGCACTTCCGGGGTGAAATCCGGAACATTCGAGCCGACCACGGCTTCGGAAGCCAGGACGACAACACCGTCTTCAGAAGCGAATTCTAAGATTGCAACATCAAGTGCGCGAGAAAATTCCGCTGTGCGTAATTCGGCTTCGGCCGCGCTAATATTCCTCCCAATGGTGGAGGCCATGTGGTCTTCAACCAGCGTTTTCATGGAAACGGAGATGAAGAGCGGCGGCTCAGGCCGCTTCATAACCGAAAACAAAGCCGTGAGGCTCACCGCGATGGCAATACCGACTCCGGCGGTTAAGTACCGCTTCGACTTCTCGTCTATTTGGCGATGCACGATGGCGGGAACGGGGCTATCGCTCATGGCGCGCTCCTTTTTAACATGGGTGTTCTGTCGATGAAGCGCGCAAGTAAGATGAGCGCCGTCAGCCCGAATGTGAGGCCCGTCAGCATCCACACATATCGGGATGCCATCGCGCCTTCGGCGCTGGTCATGCGATCGAAGAAATTCTCCGCAAAATGCGCTGCCGACATGGCATCAAACCCGTTGAGGAGCAGAACCAGGCCGGTGATAAGGCCGAGCGCCAATAGAAAAGCATGGACCGTTTCTTCGAGCACTTTACCGATGAGTTGAAGCCACTTATTCCGCTGCATGGGCGACCCCCATGTTTGGAGACTGGCCAAACGCAACGGCTTCAACGGCGTCTTCTGCGGACACGCCCTGGCGTTCCAATGCTTCAATCTCTGCAAAGGTTTTTGCGTCGGATGAAAACAGGGTGACGGAGTATTTATCGAGCACCAGCCGTCCGACATGCTTGCCATTCGGCCCCATGATCAGCATTTCGGAATACTCGCCCGCTGACACCGACAGCGAGCGAATGATATCGGCCGTGTGCTCATCAACGGCCAAGCGCTCAGACTTTACGACTTGCGCAACCGCCTCGGCCTTCAGCCTCAAAACAATGGCCCAATCGGAATTTTCAAATGCAGCTTGAGCGCCCTCGGTGCGGTAATAGTCGTCGATGCCTTGGGTGCCGGTAATGATCGCGCCGCCATACTTGCGGCACCGCCGCGCAAAACCCGCGATGAAGTCGCCGGCTGCGCCTTTACCGAGAAGCGACCAGGCTTCGTCGATGACGAGCGCCATCTTCTCAGACCGGTCCCGCATCATACGCTGATTGATCAGGAACATGAGCGCCAGCATGACCACCGAGCGGAGTTCTGGCTTGGACTCCAGATCCTTCATCTCAAAGACGATCAGGGGATTGTCGATTGTCAGCGTCGCTTCGCCGTTAAAGAAAGCCCCGAAAAGGCCTGCTGACGTATAAGGCTTCAGCGCATTGGCGAGTTTCGTCCCTTCACGGGAGGGCTTCTCCTCGTCGCCCGCGAGCGCTGCGGCCACATCATCCACACCGCCTTCGCCGCCCTTGGCTTTCCAGACTTCAGAAACCGCGCCATCTATCAGGCCGCGTTCCTCTGCCGAAGCCAGCTCTTCGCCCTTTGCCATCTGCTCGATCATGGCCCGGACAAGTGTCAGGCTTTCGGCCGCATAATCGCTGTCGGCTTTGGCTTTACTCTCATCAAGGAGTGAAAACGGATTGAGACAGATATTGTCTTGCAGCGTGAATTTGACATGCTTGCCCCCCAGCGCCTCGCACATGTGTTTGAAGCTTTCGCCATCATCGATAACTGTTACGGCCGCGCCGCCGCCACGTAGACCCGTCACCAATTCTTGCATCAGGACCGATTTCCCGGACCCGGACGACCCAATGATTGAGACATTGTGGTTGCCCGATCCTTGATTGCCGAAGGGCGACCAGTAGAATGGTCCGCCGCGGCGGCCGACGAGCATCAGGTCTGGCCGATCCATGCCGAGATACTCGCCTTGCAACGGCGCAACTTGAACGCACGTATCGGTGACAAGGAATCGAAGCCTGCGGAGTTTTTGCAGATCACCGCCTAACCCGTCGGCCAATGTTAGCGGCAGGCACGCTCCAAGCGTTTGTGTGGTAACAAAGCGGTCTTTGGTGAGTTCCCATTGCATACCGCGATAGATTGAACGCACGGCGCGTTCGGCGGCGTCTGCTTCGCCTTCGCGAGCAAATGTCATCAGGAAATAGCCGCCACGGACCAAGCGAGAGCCATCACGGCAGCGGTCGCGCACCCATTTCCAGTCTTCCGCTTTCTCTTTCAGTTCGGGAAGGAAGCGGACCATATTGGTACCTGCTTGTTGTTCAGCCCGGCCGAACTTCGCGCCCACGAGATCGCCGGTGCTGTCCTTTGAGCCGAAGCAGATCGCCAGGCAGGACAAGACAGGGCATGGCAGGCGCAATTGATCATTGAGCAAATGCCCGATGGCCGCCGTCATCTGTCCTTGGTGGAACCGCTCGGGA
>JBCCDZ010000358.1:0-2679 GCA_039030525.1 Pseudomonadota bacterium
ATACGGGTCGTGCGGTCTGTGCGTAAGGCGCGCAACGCCGGCCCGGGGCCGTCGCGATTGAGAAACACAGTATCTGTCGCATCCGCATCCACGATCGCTTGTTTCCAATTGTCATGCACAGGGCTCTCGGCGCTGGACAGGATGCGCGTCCCCATCAGCACGCCTTCCGCGCCCAGCGAGAAGGCCGCCGCCATGCTCGCCCCATCCATGATGCCACCGGCAGCAATGACCGGAACATCCACCGCCTCGCAGACTTGAGGGATCAAGACCATGGACGCGACATCCTTGGGATTCTTGAAGCCGCCGCCCTCGCCGCCTTCGACGATCAAGCCATCGACACCGGCATCAATCGCGCCGAGCGCGGCCTTAAGACTGGGCACGACGTGGAAAACCGTAAGGCCTGCTTCTTTCAGCTGGCCGGTATATTTCTTCGGATTGCCCGCCGACGTGGTAACAAATTTGATGCCTTGATCGATCACGAATTGCACAATGTCCGGATCGCGGACAAAAGCCTGAGCGACATTCACGCCGAACGGCTTGTCGGTCAGGTCCCGCATCTTCAAGATCTCGGCGCGGACGGCGTCCAACTCGCCGGAACTGGTTTCGATAATTCCCATGCCGCCGGCATTCGAAAATGCTGATGACAATTGCGATCGCGCGATCCAACCCATTGCAGCCTGGACGATCGGTTTTTCGATTTCGAGCATTTCCGTGATGCGAGTGTTGAGCGCCATATCTGTCGGTCCTTGATTCTGAATTTGGCGAGTTACCGTCGCTACCGCGGCGGAAGCGCAAGAGCGGTTAGCGCGATTGGAAGAGACGGAATCGCTCCGTGATGAACACAATTGTCAGGGATGACACCCCAAGCGCCACGAATCCCCACATGAAAGGCGCGATTGTGCCATTGAACTGACCCGCGACGAGATAGCCAATCAAGCTTGCGACGGTGGTCGAGGCAAACCCGTAAGCGGCGCTGGCGGTGCCCGCGATTTTGCCTTGCGGCTCCATGGCCATCGCGGTGAAGTTCGCGCCCAGCATGCCGAAACAGCCAAAGGTCAAGCAGAATAGCGGATAGAACAGCCATAGCTTTTCCCCCACCGTGTAGAGCGTGATGACATTTATCAGCGCCAAGGCAATGAAAAGGATGAGCACGCTATGACTGATCCGGCGCATCCCAAAGCGTTCGACAATGCGTGAGTTCAGGAAGTTGGAAGCGGCCAAAGCCGCCGCAACGCCAGCGAACCACAACGCGAACGTTTCGTGCTTCCCGAACACATCGGTGAAGATTTGCTCTGAAGCCGCGACAAAGGCGAACAAAGCGCCGAAGATCACACCGCTGGCACACATATACCCGAACGTGATCCGCGTTGTAACAACTTGCCAATAGGCTTTCAGCGACTGTCGCGGGTTTAAGGGCTGGCGATCTTCGTCAGACAGCGTTTCGGGCAATCGAACCTGCGTCCAGACCAGCAAAACCATCGCCGCAATGCTCAGCAAAGCAAACGTCCATTGCCATGGCGCAAACAGCATCACCCCCGCGCCAATCGTCGGAGCAAGAATTGGCACAACCATGAACACAGTCATGACCAGCGACATAATCCGCGCCATGGCTCGACCGGCCAACAGATCCCGTACGATCGAGACCGCAATAACCCGGACGCCGCTGGCAAACACACCCTGAACAAAGCGCGCCAGCAGCAATGTCGTGAACGAACTCGTCATGATGCAAGCAATGCCGGCAATGGCGTACCCAATCAGACAGATGCGCAATAATCCTTTGCGACCATAACGATCTGAGATCGGGCCAAACACCAGCTGCGGCGCGCCGAACCCTGCAATATAGGCAAAAATCACCAATTGCTGATCATTGTCCCGGGTCAGCGAATAGAACTCTGAAATATTGCTCAGTGCCGGCAACATTATGTCGATGGCCAGGGCATTCAGAGACATCAGGGCCGCGACCATGAGGACGAGCTCCCATTGCGCCATCGGCAATGCCTTTATGGGCGTGGAGCGCTCTGCCACTGTTTCGGGACTGCTCACCGGATCTACTTGCCTTTCACCAAGGCGCGGGTTGTGAACCTCTC
This sequence comes from Pseudomonadota bacterium, assembly GCA_039030525.1. GTDB lineage: Bacteria > Pseudomonadota > Alphaproteobacteria > Caulobacterales > Hyphomonadaceae > Henriciella. The sequence goes on from JBCCDZ010000358.1 coordinate 2,088, forward strand.
CTAAAGCGGGTGCAAGCAGTTTCTTAAACCAAGCTAGTCGCAAGCGCCGATTTTATAAATAATGATGGTCGGTGTAGCAGAAACCTCGCAGACCGGCAGATCGCTCAAACCCGGCTGAGAAGCGCGCTTAAAATAGAGCAAATAGTCCCACCGGTTCGGCCAATCCGCAGCATAACCAGCGGACCAAAAGCCGTTTCGCGAAGCCTTAACGGGTTGCTCAATAAGCCACGGCAATTCATCCGCGATAATAGGATGGCCCTGAGGCAAGTGAAGATCTATCATATCCTCTGTGACGTTGACCCAGCTCGTATTCGTGAACAGGTTCGGCACGTAAGCGTTGCGGTCAATCACCGCCAGTCCCGCCGCGTGTAGATTGAAGTCAGTCGTGATTTGCGGGTCCGAAAACGCAACGAACACTTTCTTTCCGACCGGAAGATGCGAAAGCTGCGCCCGAAACGAGTCTGCCTGGCGGTCGACGGCCGCCAATTTCTCGCCTCCATTTATGAACGCCATCAATCCGAGCAAAACAAACCCGATTCCGAAAGATCTGGCAAAGTTTGACGGCATTCTCTGCGTGGGAGCAACCGATGCC
>JBCCDZ010000359.1:0-2675 GCA_039030525.1 Pseudomonadota bacterium
ACAGCCTAACACTCATTAAAGATCATTAAGCCGGTTTTGTGACGAGATGTGTTTCAATTTTCGCGCCATTTTCCAAAGTTCGATGCACCGGGCACCGATCTGCGATTTCGAGCATGCGTGAGCGTTGCTCGTCGTCCAAATTCCCTTCTACCTCAATATAACGCGTGAAGACATCGATTCGGTCTTTCGGACCGCAGTCGACACAATCATCGGCGTGGCGTTTCTCGTGATCGATGCTGATGCTGATGCGATCAACCGGCCATTTCTTGCGATTGGCATACATGCGCATCGTGATTGAGGTACACGCGCCAAGCCCAGCGACCACCCAGGCATAAGGATCCGGGCCGGTATCGGCGCCGCCATAATTGGCTGGTTCATCCGCAAAATAGCGCCGCCCGCCAATCAGGACTTCATTCTGATAAGGCCCGTTTTCACCGGTCTCGCGAACCACCACCTTATTGGCTTGCGGTTCGGTTGCGGACGGAACGGCAGTCGCTTCAATATAACGCGCGCTCCAGCCAGCAATCACGTCGATGACGAAGCCCGCATCTGATTTGCCCGTGAGCAAGTGATCAGAACGATCCAGGCTGACAAAGCTCTTCGGGTGCCGCGCTGCCATGAACAGGCCTGTGGCATTGTCGATACCGACCACCTCATCCGCTGGCGCATGCAGGATAAGCAAAGGCTTGCGGAGCGACTTGACCGAGTCGAGCACACTGGTCTGGCGCAAATCATCGAGAAACGCGCGGCTCAACGTGAAAGGACGCCCGCCCAGATTGACTTGCGCGCGACCCGCTGCTTCGATTTCCGGAACGCTTTGTTTGAATTGTTCAACCACATGGCCGGCATCCGACGGCGCACCGATGGTCGCTACGGCTTTGACACTGTCCAGAGCGTTTGCTGCAACCAGGGTCGCGGCGCCGCCAAGCGAGTGGCCAATCATCAAGGTGACGGGCCGACCCGCCGCTGCCATCCAAGCCGCGGCAGCCACCAAATCAGCAACATTTGAAGAGAACCCGCTGGTCGCGAAATCGCCTTCTGAGTCGCCGAGCCCGGTAAAATCAAAGCGCAGCACACCAATACCGCGCTCGGACAGTCCGCGCGCCACGCGACTGGCCGCCAGGCTTTTCTTCGAGCAGGTGAAACAGTGCGCGAATATCGCCCAAGCAAGCGGCGTCTGATCCGGCACTTCCAGGACGCCAGACAGGGTTTCCCCTTCAGCGTTTGCAAATTCGACTTTCTGGCTCTGCATCACGCGGGCTCCGTCTCTCTCAATAGATAGATAAGATGGCCTATCAGATCCGCCAATCAACAGGCGATCTCATTGTCGTGATCACGTCCCGCTTGCGGAAGGCGACAGCCCTTCCAGTTCTCTCGGCTGATAATTCTCATCATGTTTGGCGAGAATCTCTTCGGCCATGAAGACATCAGAGCCGGTTTCGAAGCGACCAGTGGCGACCACGCCTTCCCCTTCACGGAACAAGTCCGGGACCAGACCGATATAAGAAACCCGCACCATTTCTCCAGAACCGTCCTCAATGGTGAACAGGATTTCCGCGCCGTCTCCGTTTTCGCGCGATCCGACGGCAACGAAGCCGCCAACACGTACTCGTTGTCCCGCATCCGGCATGCCGCGTTCGACCAGCAGCTGCGGCGTGTAGAACAGGTCTGCATGGCGCTGCAGCGCGGTCGATGCCAAAATACCCGCCGCGATGATCAAGACCGCTGCGGCGCCGACGGCATAAAGACGTTTGGTTCTTGCTCTCATGGCATCCCTATAGTGTATTTTGTGGCGCATCGCCCTGCGGCACGTTGCTCAGGCCCGGCGCAAGCGTACTGTCGCCCGTAAGCCGCCAGCCGGGCTTTCATCCAGCGTCAGACTGCCGCCATTCATACCGGCAATATCTGCGACAATGGACAGGCCGAGCCCTGTCCCAGGCGCCGTTTCATCCAGGCGCACACCGCGTTTGACCGCCTCTTCGCGTTCCTCGGGCGACAGGCCGGGACCATCATCATCAATCGAAATAGCGATCAGACCATTGCCATCATGCTCGGCAAAGACGTGCACGTCGCTGGTCGCCCATTTGCAGGCATTATCAAGCAAGTTGCCGAGCATTTCTTCCAGGTCCTGTTGCTCCGTGCGGACGTAGAGCATGTCCGGCACATTTACGGTGACCGACTTGCCATCTGCAGCAAACAATTTGTTCATCACACGGGCAATGCCCTGCACCGCTTCACTCACTTGCGTGCGCACGCCCAGCGCCTCAGCGCGGGCCGCCGCTTGCGCCCGGCGCAAATAGTGATCGACATTGGCGTGCATCGCTTCAGATTGCCGACGTACGACGGAATCAAGTTGCGTTTCGCCTTTGGCTTCATTGCGCAGAACGGCCAGCGGCGTTTTCAAGGCATGGGCGAGATTGCCAACATGGGTCCGGGCGCGCGACACCACGGCGCGATTATGATCGAGCAGCTTGTTCAACTCCTCACTGAGCGGCTGCACTTCAGCGGGATAATCACTCGATAGTCCAGCCTGTCGGCCCTCACGGATTTCAGTGATATCTGATTGAATGCGATCCAGCGGCCGCAAGGCGTAACGCAGGCCCAGCGCCATAGCCAGAAGCGTACCGCCCGCCAGGGCCATCATCGCGACCAGGAGAATGGTGCGCAATCGATCC
>JBCCDZ010000360.1:0-2669 GCA_039030525.1 Pseudomonadota bacterium
ATTCTTCTTACCCGCTTGATACTTCCTTAAACATTAACGCGGACGCTTATAGACAGATAAATTTACCATAGAAACGCGCTATGAAACGTCTGCTCGGCCTCGCTTTGCTCCCGGTTATTATCTCGGCGTGTCAGATGAATGCGCCGATCGAGTCAGAGCCTTTCCCACAAAAAGAATGGCGGCACGAAGATGGCGCTGATGCCTATTACCTGCTTGCCCCGGGCGATCAGCTTGAAGTGATCGTACACACCGCGCCAGAACTTAGCCGAACAGTCACCGTTGGTCCGGATGGCCGGTTTCGCATGCCCTATTCCGGTCCCATCGTCGCGGCGGCCCGCACTGTCGATCAGGTTCGCAATGGCGTTCAACTGGCCATGGCGACGGAGTTGAATGACCCGGATATCGATGTCTTGCTGGCGGGCACGGCATCGCAGCGCATTTTTGTCGGCGGAGATGTGACGAGCCCGGGCATGTTCGAAATGCCTGGCCTGATCGACCCTCTGCAAGCAATCATCATGGCCGGCGGCGTAACCGAAACTGGCAGCGCAAGAACCGTGGTCTTGATGCGCCGCATGCCGGGGGGCGACGTCAAATCCGCTGTCTTCGACCTGAAGGCCGGCATCTATGATCCAAGTCTGGCCGATTGGGCGCCGCTGCGTCGTTTTGATGTGGTCTATGTGACGCGCAAGCCGATCGCGGATCAGAACCTGTTTGTCCGCCAATACATTCGAGACGCGTTACCAATCGACTTCTCCCTGTTCTACGATATTGCGGGCAATAACCGCTAATCAGGCCTTTAACCGTCCTGCAGAACCGCTTATGCGGAGGGAAACTCATCAATAGGAGCTTCCCATCATGGCGGACGCTGAAAACACAATCATCATGGAAACCTCAAAAGGCGCGGTAACGATTGAGCTTCGCCCAGATCTCGCGCCGGGTCATTGCGACCGCATCCGCGAACTGGCGCGGGAAGGTTTCTATGACGGCATTATCTTTCACCGGGTGATTGATGGCTTCATGGCGCAAGTCGGCTGCCCGAACGGCACCGGCATGGGCGGTTCTGACAAGCCTAATCTGCAAGCTGAATTCAATGCTGAACCGCATGTTCGCGGAATCTGCTCGATGGCACGTACCAATCAGCCCAATACCGCCAACAGCCAGTTCTTCATTTGCTTTGATGATGCCGGTTTCCTCGACAACCAATACACGGTTTGGGGAAAAGTGACCGAGGGTATGGACGTAATCGACCAGCTCGCCAAAGGCGAACCCCCGCGCAACCCAGACTCCATTGTCTCTATGAAAGTTGCTGCAGACGGCTAAAGTTCATCTGCAATAGGTGAGACTGGACGTATGGCTTCGGCACACAGCAGACGGAATTTGCGATGGTGGAGCGGGCGCGTGCTTGGCTCCCGCATCGCTCGTCTGATCTTTGCGTCCAATCTCGCTGGCCTGATCATTCTGATTGTCGGGGCCATGGTCCTGAACGAGATGCGCGCGACATTTGTTGTCTCGAAGAAGCAGGACCTGGTCGGACAGGCCCAGCTCTTGGCCAATTTGATCGGCGATGATGCCGCCTATGGTGAGCCGCAACCCATCCTTGATGATGGTCTCGCCAAAAACGTCATGGCCTCGCTGTCGCTGCCGCAAAGCATGCGTGGTAAGATCTATGATCTAGATGGCAATCTTGTTGGCGATAGCTATTTTCTCTCCGATCGTGTGATCGTTGAGAACCTCCCACCCTTGCAGGATCCTGACCGCCTGACCGTTTGGAGCAAAGGCTTGTCGGAATGGGCCGTATCGGTCCTTGGGTCGTTTCGCCCGTCAGAAGGGGAAGACGCCGTTCGCACGCTGACCTTTGAAGAGGAATTCGCTGAGGCCATCATTGGTAATGAGGCGGCAAGCCAGCGCTTCAACGATCGCGGGCAGCGGATCATTTCGGTCTCGCTGCCCATCCAACACGTCTCAGCAGTGGTCGGCGTCCTGACTCTGGAATCGAACGATATTGATGCGATTATTCGTGCGGAACGTACGGCGCTTATCCCATTCATCGCGGTGGCGATTCTGGTCGCGCTGATCACATCAGGGCTTTTGACCATCGGAATCGCCAACCCATTGCGTCGCTTAGCCAGTGAGGCCGACAAGATCCGCAGCGGCTCCAGCAGCAAGCTGGATCTCGAGCGGATCGCCAAGCGGCATGATGAAATCGGACATTTAGCGCAATCCGTGGAATCGATGACCGAGGCCCTGTTTGAACGTATTACAGCGAACGAAGCGTTCGCGGCCGATGTCGCGCACGAACTCAAAAACCCGCTCACCTCCATTCGCTCTGCGGTCGAAACCTCTGAATTGGTCAAAGACGACCCGGCAGCACTGGAGAAACTGCGCAGCGTTATGACCCAGGATGTGAAACGCCTGGACCGCTTAATCACAGACATTTCCAATGCCTCGCGGCTGGAAGCTGAAATCACGCGGATTCCGACTCAGCAGCTCGATATTTCTCGCTTCGTGCGCGATGTCGTGCGTACATATGACGGCTTGGAGCACCAACGGGATGTAAAAGTGGTGTTCAAGGACGCGACCATGGATGCCGGGCTGATGGTGCGCGGTCGCGAAGGTCCTTTGGGGCAGGTGCTCAGAAACCTGGTCGACAATGCGCGATCTTTCTCCCC
>JBCCDZ010000361.1:0-2653 GCA_039030525.1 Pseudomonadota bacterium
CGCTCATATGCCTGCTCCATATTTCGGGCCGAGGCGCATGGCCAGCATCAGCTCATGCGCAGCATGTGTGAACCAACCCGACCAGGCCAGGATCGGGTCATCATTATCGCCGGCCGCGAAGGCTTTTTCAGACGTCACCCAAATGCCGAGCGCTTTGACATGGGCAAATAGCGACCACCATTCGAACGCGACGGGATCGAACGTACAGCCTGACGCTTGCTGCCAGAGGCCAATCGCGTCTGGCCAGGGCAACAGGCCAGCGGCGCGGTCCTGATCATTGCCGCACCAGAGCAAGTCTGTCGCCCAGGCCAGGTCTTCATACGGGTCGCCAATATGCGCCATTTCCCAGTCGAGAATGGCGGTCATCATGCCTGCGCCATCCTGCAGATAATTGCCGGTGCGATAATCGCCATGCACGATGGACAGCCGTTGCGCCGGCGGCGGTGGATTGGCCTGTAAGTGGCGAATGGCGGCGTCCGCAACCGGCTGCGGGTCTTTCGCATTAGAGCGGATTTCATTGGCCCAATAGTCGAGCTCGCGGCGCCAACATTGATCCAGGGCTGGACTGTCTGTCTCCTTGGCCAGCGCTGAGCCTTCAACCGGCAAAGCGGCAATCGACCCGAGATGCCGGAAGAACTGCTCGCCAATCGCGGCGCGATGCGGTTCGACATCCTCGATCTTGAACGGATTGACCGGATCGCCTGTTTCAATCCGCCCCATGACAAAGAAAGGCGCGCCGAGCGCGTCTGTTCCAGTTTCGAGAAAAAGAGCTTCCGGCACGGGTAAGTCAAACTGACCATAAGCGCTTTGGATCGCCGCGAACTCGACCCGACGTTCGGTGTCAATCAGACTGTCTGGCGGATCACGGCGCAGGATTAGGCCTTTGGTCTTTGGCCCGGTCGCATCTTCATAGGCCAGGTCGATGGAATAGGTCTGGCGACTGGCGCCGCCATGGATGCGGTTGATGCTGTCAACGCGGGCATTGCGAGCGCCTGGCAATCTGGCTTCAGCGTAAGCGGCGAACTTTTCCGCAAGCTCTGACTCAAGCATCAAGCACATCCTTCCAGCCGCTTGGCGCGTGTGGCCCCAGGGCCAATTGTTCAAGAATGCCAATGCCTTCGCTGGCCTCGCCGTCCGGGCCTTGATGCGTCGCTTTGACAATCGCCTGAATGTGCAAATTGTCCGGCTGTTGCCAGGGCAAATTGTCCGGCGTCAGATCTTCACGCGTGACCGAGAGATCGCCGCGATACGTGCCGTGTCCCATGCTGGGATGGCCATAGCCAATGCCCTTCATCATGAAAGTTGATAGCGGCTCATACGTGACTTCATGCGCCCGGCCCTGGCCGTCTTCGACTTGCAACGTGGCCGATTGTGCTCGCCGTGTCGCCTCGCGCCAGGTGACGTCCATTTTCGGGCGGTTGAGATGCAGCAGGCCGTCATTGTCGGCGCCATCCATGGCCAGGACAGAGCGTGTATTCCAGGCCCCGCCCGCGCCGTCTTCATTAACATGGAAATAGAGCGACAGATTAGGGAAATTGATCGGCGCCCAGAGCCAATAGAATTGTGGCAATTGCAGCGGCAGAACCGGCTGCTCATCGCGCTGTCCGATCGGGCGCACGCCCCAGCTGCGATCGCGGGTGCCGAGGAAGTCCTTGACCTCCATTGTCTCGCCATCCGCGCTCAGCGACCCTTGCCAATGTCCATTCTGGGTCATCCGGGTACAGTCAATCAGCATGCGCGGCCCTTGGCGATACGTGAAGCGCGGCTCTTCAATCGGGAAATGACGGCCGGTGAATTGGACGTCCAGCGCGATGCCTTCGGTCTCTTCGAGACGCAGCCGCACCTGTTTCAGCGGCTCAATCACTTCGACACTGAGTGGGCCAACCTGTGTGTCCATGCGCTCCATGCCGAGCAGACGTGAGACATGCACCGATTTCTGCACGCCGTCTTTGAGGATCGAAACCGCGCCATCCATGACATTCAAATGCGGGTAGACGCCGAACGCTGCAGCGAAGAAGACCGAGCCATCCGGGGAATAGCCATTAAAGAAAAACCGGTCATAGAAATTGCGATCTGAGCCAGAGACCGCAACCGGTTCCGGCGTCTGGTGGATCGGGTATTCATCCCCTTTGGTGAGCATGGCTTGGACCTCCCGTGGCGTGATCTCTTTTCGGATCGAGTTCGGTCTATAGGTTGGCCTTCAAGCCAAGCAGGCGTCAATGCCTGTCGGAGGGAAAACATGGCCAGCAAAGTCTCGGTTGAAGAGGTCAACGCGTTTTACGATTCTGTATTTCAAGGTGCGGGAGAGGCAGAACGCGTGCTCGAATTGCGCGAGAATTATGCCCGCGTGCGCCAACCTGTCGACAAAGGCAATATTCGTCCCGGCGGCTATATCAATGGCCCGACTCAAATGGCGATTGCAGATAGCGCCGCCTATATCGCCGTGTTCACGCGGATCGGGATTACGCCGATGGCGCTGACCAGCAATCTCAATATCAATTTCATGCGGCCCTGTATTGGCGAAGCTGTCGTCGCCGAAGCGCATGTCCTGAAACTGGGCAAGACCCTCGCCGTGATCAGCGTCGATATCCGCGCCGAAGGCAGCGACAAGCTTTCCAGTCATGCCGTGGTGAATTATTCTATCCCCCTGGAG
>JBCCDZ010000362.1:0-2602 GCA_039030525.1 Pseudomonadota bacterium
CCGTCATTTTCTGCCATGATATTGGGCTAGATTATGTGTCTTGCTCGCCTTATCGCGTCCCAATCGCTCGATTGGCGGCGGCGCATGCTGTTCTAAAATCGAGCTAGATACTATCTCAACGTCTCGGATGATCTCAGAATTGCAATAAATCGTGATCAGAATATTTGTTGCGTTTGTGCAACAGTGATATTTCTAAGTGAAATTTAACCATGCTGCGCCGCATCAACGATTCTGTAATACTTTCGGGCGTTTACGCGTGATTAAACGCTCACTAGGGGCGTTCATGGCGGGTTCAGTACAAATTTGACAGTAGAAATGTGCGATTATCGCAGGCGTATAGAATTGATTTTCTAGGCTGGCAGGAAATATGCACTGCTCTGAAACGAATCCAATGCGGCGAAACAAGCCGTGCTCATAAGGAAAAGGTTTAAAACTTGCAGAGTGATAAAACTCGCAAGTGTGGTGGGAAATTAAAGACGATAATGACTGAATTATCCAGAAACCCGATGACGGGCACAACTGTGTCCGCGCGCATCAGCCGGTGGCTGCGAGCGCGTCTGTCAGCTCGTGAGCGTGATAAAGCGCTCAAGGGCGGGCTGGGTGCGGCTGGATTCCTGGCACTCGTCGCTGCCATGCCGATGATCTCAGGCTTCAATACAAGCCAGCAGAATGAAGAACTGTTCCGAGACCGCAGTGTTCAACTCGCTGAGATCCGCGAAGACGATGTTGAAGTCAGCACCGCGCTCACCGATAAATCGGCGCTGATGAGCCATGATTGGTTGCGTTTCGTCGAATACTCTCTTGAGCGAGACCCAAGTTCGGCGCTGAGCCAATATGCGGCCTTTGACCGGGATAAGGCGGCGATCAGCAGCCTGATTACCCTTGATGTGCCAAAACGGACTGATGCCGAAGAAATGCTGCGTCAGAAAGAGTGTTTGGCGACGGCAATCTATTATGAAGCGCGCAGCGAAAAGCTTGCCGGTCAACTTGGCGTTGCCGAGGTGATTATCAATCGCGTCAATGACCACCGCTATCCGAATTCGATTTGCGATGTTGTCTACCAGGGCGCAACCCGTACAACAGGCTGCCAGTTCACCTTCACTTGTGACGGCGCCATGAGCAAATCTCCGCGCGGTATTAAATGGGACAAAGCCCAGACCATCGCGGCGCATGTGATTATGGATCTGAACGAGCGTAAAACGGGTGGTGCGACGCACTATCACGCGACTTATGTTGATCCCGTTTGGAATTCAGGTCTGATCAAAACAAGTCAGATTGGTCTGCACATTTTCTATCGCTTCCCACGTGGCAGCGAGTGGTCAATGGCTTCGGCGCGTCAGAGTGCACGCTTGGCGCAGCGACGTGCCGGTCTGAATGCGGTGACCCCGGCGAGCGCCGCGCCTGAAGCGACGCCAGAAACCATCACGCCAGCACCAATCGAAGAGGCTAGCGCCGAAAGCTTGAATGCGCGCATGCTGACTACGGTTCAAACTGCAGCTGGCGGGTGATCTGACGATCTAGTCGCGCGGCGGCAAACCACTCAAAATCTGTTTCTTCATCCGCCCCGGCATGAAGCGTGCGGCAAACCGGGCCTGCTTGGCACGTTTCCCGGCCATATAATGAATGTCTTTGCCATGAGCGGCCTCCCACGCGGTCTCTGCCGCGAGCGAAACGGGATAGACGTCTTGCCCATTCTCACGAATTTCATCCGCCATTTTGACATTCGCGCCTTCTGTGAGGCCCATGTCGAGGATTGGCGTATCGATGAACCAGGGCATCAAGCTTGTACAGCGAATGCCCAGGCCTGATAGTTCAACATCTAGCGCTTCTGTCAGCCCCCGGACGGCAAATTTCGTCGCCGAATAGACGGCCAGGCGCGGTGATCCAACTACGCCTGCGGTCGAGGCGGTGTTTACGATGCGCGCCTCGTCTGTGTCTTTGAGCAATGGAATAGAGGCGTAGATGCCGTTGATCACGCCTTTGACATTCACGTCGACGACCAGGTCTGCTTCTTCGGGTGGGATATCCTCAAACCAGCCGTGGCGACCGATCCCCGCATTGTTGAAGAGAACAGTCATCTTGCCGCCTGTTGCCTCACCAAAACCAGCTATGGCGGCGGCCCAGTCTTCGCGCTTGGTGACATTCAGCGTCGCGACATGGCAATTTTCTGCGCCAATCTCCGCGGCGACCGCTTTCAAGCCGGCCTCATCAATGTCGTAGAGTCCACAGAACCATCCGCGCGACTGGAACAATCTGGCTGTCTCTGCGCCGATGCCCGACGCTGCGCCAGTTATAAAAATAGACTTGCGCCCATTCGCCTTGGCCATGTTTTCCTCCGAGATTATCGCTATTTCGCGATAGGTCAGAGGATATCGAGGCCCAGGTCAAGATTTGACGCAGAGTGAGTGAGCGCGCCGGATGAGATGTAATCCACCCCGGTTTCGGCTTTCGCGGCGACGGTATCGAGAGTGATTCCACCGCTGGCTTCCGCCAGACATTGACCGTCAATCATCGCGACGGCTTCGCGCAAGAGGTCCGGTTCCATATTGTCGAGCAAAACGGCATGCGGTTTGTGCGGCAGGGCTTCTGCAAGTTGACTGAG
>JBCCDZ010000363.1:0-2597 GCA_039030525.1 Pseudomonadota bacterium
CATCCTGGATGGGATGATCGACCAGGACGAAGCGGGCATCGTCCATGCCCAAGGCTTCGCGCTGTGTGACGGCGGCATTGTGAAATTCGCTGGATGCGATGGTAACGGCTGGAAGGCCCTGGATTTCAAACCAGACTGTGTCGTGCATACTGCACGTCGTACAAGACCCTCAGTCAGCCAATCCTTCGACAACGAAATCACATTCCGCTTTCATCTGTGCCCGTAAATCGTCCGGACAGGGTTTGGTGAATGTCGGCTTGGCATAGCGTCGGACTTCGATACCCGGCAGGCGCTCTGCGAGCAGGCTTTCCAGCTCATCGAGCAGGATGTTGCCCCGCGGTTTGCGAATGTCCATTAAGCCGACCACACCAGACACCTGACCTGAGCGCGGCGTAATTTGCCGGCTGACAGGAACAGTTTCGTCGGTGGGATCTAGAATGACTGTCATTCAACCTCCTTCTTCTAATGGTGTTCAATCTTACGAGACACGGATTGCGACCCCATCGGGCCAGTGACCCAGCCATGGAATGCGCTTGAGAATTTTCCCGCCTCTGAACCCGCGACCACAATATGGATATGATCAGGCTTGGCAAATTTTGGCACGGGATTGTTGAGTTGTTCTTCGCTCAATTTCGCAGCGGCGGCGCGGGTCATGCCTGCGCCAGAGACCTCGTTCGCCACCATGTCGCGCAAGGGCCGTGTGGTGACCGCCTGAATTCGCGCGCGCAATCGGTCTTTGTCATACAGTCCATCGCGCATCAAAGTATCGATGTGTTCAGGGCAGACAACCAGCAGCGAGTCGACTGGCATCATATGATATTTCGGCAGGAACATGCTCTCCAGCCCGAGCCCTAATGTGCCCGCAATCTCATCCGGCGCGCGCGACTCTTGATCGACAATCTGGACCGGGCCGGAGGTCATCGCGAAGACCGTGACCACAGAGTCGTCTGCCTTGAACCCCCGCTCGACATGCAAGGGTGCCCAGGGCGAACGGTCTTCGTGCTCGGCAAAGCACATGGTGAATTTCATCGGACTACCGAGCGTCGAGCGGTCGGTGCCGCCAGGTTTCGAACCGCCAATATTGCGCACGGCCAGCCGAACCGCGCGGCCGATCGTGGCATTGGCACGATTGCCGGTGCCGAGCGCCATCAGGCCGCTATTCATGTCCAGTCGTTCGCGGATCGGACCATTGATTACCATCACAGGCGAGGCGCCCATTGTCGTCGCCATGACGCCATGAACGTTGAACTCATCTGTGCAAATGGCTTCAATCGCGGCGATGATAACCGGCAAATAGTCCGGCTTGCATCCGGCCATAACGGCATTGATCGCGATCTTCTCGATGGTCGCGTCACCCATATTTGGCGGCATTTGTGCAACCACATCCTGAGGCGCCCGCGCGGTGCCTGACAGCATGCGCAGGACGCGTTCGGGCGTCGGCGGCACTAATGGCAACCCATCTGAGAAGCCCTGATCGAACATAAACTCAGCGACATCGTCAGCTTGCGCGACCTCAATCTTGCGCGCGCGGATGGGGCTGTCTTCAGCCTCGGCGCGCAAGCGGTCATGAATCTCTGGGTCGAGATGTTTCGAGCCGCAACCCGGACGCCACTCGGGTAAACTGTCCCAGTCGACCTGGGCTGGTGCCGCACCGAGATGAGTGGCAATGGCTGCGCTGAGATCCTGCCATTCAGACTTCACGAAGCCTTCGAAATGCGTTTCGACATCGCCGCCATCTGGACACCAATAGACGGCCGGTACGATGTTGAAGTCATACGCGAACGAGGTTTTCAAATCGGAATCATCGAGAATGGGCAAAGTGAGGCCGTGGCGATCCTTTAGGATGACGCTGCCATCCGCCGATTGGCTGATCATCCAAACCTCAGCATCGGCGCCATACGCGCGATGAAAGGCTTCGAGCACAGGCGCCGCAGTATTGCAGGTCTCGCAATCTTCCTTGGCAAAGCACACAAGCGAAGGCGATGCAGACGGGTAAGCATGACGGTCGCCCGTCAAATCCGCTAAATCGAAACTCGGTTTGCCTGTCATCGCTGCGTCTCTCTTGATCGAACGCAACTTTGCGGAGTTCACCGCGCTTGTCCACGCGTTGCGCCGCGTCACATGAATTGGCGGAGGCGGATGGGAATCGAACCCACCACACGCCGATTACGACGCGTCGCTGGTTTTGAAGACCAGGGAAGCCACCAGACTACAGTCGCCTCCGCATATATGCTGGTCTAGCTCGTGCGGTGCCGTGTGCAAGAGGGGGTGTCACGGCGCGGCGCGCCATGCAGCGAGTTCCGTGTTGAAGCGGTCGGCGATTTCCGGGTTGGCCTGCAATCGGCTATCACCCCAGAACCCATTGGCGTAAGGCGCCCCCCACATGGGTTGGCTGTCCCAGTCAACATTGATATAGGCGAACCCTCGCACGACATCCGTATTGTCATTCATCCAGGCAAAGAGCGGGGCATACCACTCATCCCAGATCTGTGCGCTTGAGACAGTCGTTTGGCCTTCGCCGCTGGGCCCATCCAGCAGCGGATTGATATTGGCGCGAAATCCAGCCGCGATGTCATAGCCTTGTGGCGCAGACTCGG
>JBCCDZ010000364.1:0-2582 GCA_039030525.1 Pseudomonadota bacterium
ATCTTGAGTTCGCCGTCGTCGCTGACCGTAACTTCAGCACATGCAGCGACATAGGCGCCAAAGCCGTACATCACGCACAGGCCGCGCGCCTTGCCATCGTCAGATCCCCAACCGGAGCGATCTGCCACCGCTTGCAGCACAGCAGCTGCCAGCGGACTGTCTTCAAGATGCGCGAGGCGGAACTCAAGCGGATCGCGACCTGCAGCATAGGCAAGCTCATCCATGAAACATTCCAGATAGATGGCGTTCTGATTGAGGTTCACCCCTCTCCAAAAGCCTGGACGCACTGGTGGATTACGCATCGCGTGATCGATCAGGAAGTTATCGAACTTGTATTTCAGAGTCTGGTCTTCGAGCCGTGGATCAACACCCGACGGCAAGAGCCCTTGGAACGTCGCATAGTCCACACCGTTTTGCAGCGCTTGCGGGATCAATGCGGCAAGGATGGACTGCCCCGAAATCCGCAAATGGATCCCGGTGAGGTTTCCGTCTGCATCAAGTGCACCGCGGACGCGCCCTTTGGTTGTGGGGTGGAAGAAGCCATGAATCATGTCTTCTTCGCGCGACCAGAGCAGTTTGACCGGTGTGCCGGGCATTTCCATGGCCAGCATCACAGCTTGCTGGACATAATCCGGCGCGCCGCGACGACCGAAACCACCCCCAAGATGAACCTTGTAGACTTCGCATTGCTCGATCGGCAGACCAGATGCGTCTGAAACAGCTGCCAAAGCGGCCTCACCATTTTGGGTCGGGCACCATATCTCGCAGCGGTCCTCGGTATAGAGCGCTGTCGTGTTCATGGGCTCCATACATGCATGGTTCTGGAACGGCATATTATAGGTTGCTTCAACGATCTGGTCCGCGTTTGCGAATGCAGCCGCGAGGTCCCCGCCGCCATTACCGACAAAGGCTTCTTCGGCGGTCAGACCATCATCTAGCTCCGCCTCGAACGCTTCGGTAGAGAAATCAACGCCGCCTTCCCATTCCACGGGCAAAGCGCCGAGCGCCTTATTGGCTTGCCACCAGGTGTCGGCGATCACGGCGACTGCGTTATCACCCTCGCCAAATGGGTTTTTCACGCTGACGACTTTTTTGACCCCAGGCATGCCTTCCACGGCAGCAGCATCAAATGACTTAAGCGTCGCGCCGATTTTTGGAGCTTGTTTGATCGATGCGCTGAGCATGCCTTCCAGCTCGATATCCGCGCCATAGACTTGCTTGCCGGTGAGTTTGTCGGCGGTGTCCAAACGTGGCTTGGGTTGGCCGATAATCTTCCATTCGCTGGGGTCTTTGACGGTGACTTCCAGTGGCGGCGCAAGCTGCGCGGCGGCATTTGCGACTTCGCCATAGGTCTTTGTGTTTCCTGACGGACCATGCGTGATGACGCTGTCGGCCGACGTGCATTCGGGAACGGGCACACCCCATTCGGTCGCTGCTGCTTCGATCAGCATGGCTTTCGCAGCTGCGGCGCCTTCACGGACATAATCCTGAGATCCCCGAATGCCCTGACTGCCTCCAGTAGAGAAGTCTCGCCAAACGCGTTCGCGGGCGAGGTTCTGACCGGGTGTTGGGTACTCGGTCGTGACTTTGTCCCAGTCAGCGTCGAGTTCATCTGCGACCAGCTGCGCGAGCCCAGTTAAGGTGCCTTGGCCCATTTCAGAGCGGGCAATCCGCACCGTGACCGTATCGTCATGGTCAATGTGCACCCAAGCATTCACTTCCGGATTGGGCGGAAGATCAGAGTAATCCGGAGCTTCGGGTTCGGTCGCCGATGGTGCGCAACTCGCGAGAATGCCGATGGTTAGGCCGGTCGCGCCTGTGCCGACAATGAAGTTACGACGGGAGAGGTGGATTGTATCAGCCATGAATGTCTCCCTTAGCTCTTCTCAACGGCAAGTTTGATGCCTTTGCGAACACGGGCGAGCGTGCCGCATCTGCAGATATTTGTGATCTGCGCATCAATGTCTTCGTCGGTTGGATTTGGTATATCGTTCAGCATGCCTGAGACCGCCATGATCATGCCAGGCTGGCAGTATCCGCATTGCGGGATATCCAACTCCGCCCAAGCTTGTTGAACAGGGTGGCTGGCATCTTCTGAAAGCCCCTCAATCGTGGTGATTTCTTCTTCACCTGTGAGCGCTCCAACAGGGTACACGCAAGACCGAACGGCGGTGCCATCTAGATGGACGGTGCAGGTGCCGCACTGTGCGATCCCGCACCCATATTTTGTACCCGTCAATCCGACTTGTTCTCGAATAACCCATAGGAGGGGAGTGTCGTCTTCCGCGTCTACCGTGACTGCTTCCCCATTGATCTTGAGTGTCGCCATGCTGGGCCTCCTCCGGCAATTGGCGCGGCTATCCCCGATAGGATTAACCTTCGCGCATCGCCCTGATAATGGTGGAAACCCGGCATGAGTAAAGTCTCAAACAATTGATTTTATAGATTATCTTTGCGGTCGCTTCTCATTCGCAAACTGTTGAAGTTTCTGCAGTGATGAGAGGCCCGATCAAGAGAGCATCGGACGGGGCATGCATGGTGATTTCCTCCGCGCCCGGCAGGCGCCGCAATAGGGCGTTGCA
>JBCCDZ010000365.1:0-2568 GCA_039030525.1 Pseudomonadota bacterium
CCCAGCACGCGCGTTTCGAAAGGGGCGTCTTCGGTCAGCTCAGACGTCAGCAAATCATCATCGATCAACGCAATCGTCGCGCCGGTATCAAGCAAAGCCGGCGTCGATTGGCCATTAATTGTCACGGTTGTGATCGGCCATTTGCGATCATTCTGCTGCAGCTGCAAAGTCTCGCGCTCGGTCGCCTGCGCGGGACTGAATGCGGCAGCGATGAAGCACAGGCTGAGCCACGCCAATGCGGCGTTCAAAACGGACTTTCTAGAGCATGCGGTCAGTGCCATTCGGGCAGTATGCCACAAATGTCGCGAATTACGAAAACTCATCCGCTGAGACGGCATTGCGTAAGGCGGCGCCATCCAGGAAGTGTTGCAGGTTTTCGAGAAACACCTTGTCCGTGCGGACTTGCGATCCGAGCGTCAGGGCCGAGATATGCGGCGTCAGAACGATGTTTGGATGCGTCCAGATCGGGCTGTCCTCTGAAAGCGGTTCCTCGCCGACAACGTCGAGATAGGCTTGCGCGGGCGCCCCTGCATCCAGGGCCGAGAACAAGGCTGTCTCATCGACCAAACCGCCACGGCCGACATTGATCAACAGGCTGCCCGGCTTCATTTGCGCGAAGAAGTCCGCATCAGCGAAATGCTCGGTCGCCTCTGTCAGCGGCAAACTCAGGACAACAACATCGGCATCTGACAGGTCCGCCCGCGCGGCTTGTTCGGTAATAACCCGGTCCGCATCCGCTGACGCGGCAACCCTTCGCCGAACCCCGGTCACGTCGGCGCCTAATGCCTTTAATCGCCGTCCGCAGGCCTGGCCAATCGCGCCAAAGCCAAAAATCAGCCATTTCGACCCGGCAATCTCGCGAAATGGCAACCGGGTCCAATTCTTGTCGACTTGCGCCTGTCGCCGGGCACGACCATCCTGAAAGAAGTCCAATCCCGCCCACAGCACCCATTCAGCAATCGCTTTAGATTGTTCGTGACTGCCGCTGAATTGCGCCGCTTTCTGGCCGACGGCCTGAATCATCGGATGTTCTGTCCCGGCTGCAAAGGATTGAAACCAATCGAGTTTCTCAAATCCCATCAGCGTTTGGAAAAAAGTCATAACCGATGGGCTAAAATAGGCATCTTGCGTTCCAAAAGCGATTGCAGCGTCTGCCTCACTCTCGCCCCACGGATGGTTCAATTGTCCAGCATCATCAAGGACGAGGGGCGAAATGCGATCCGAAAAAGGCTTCAGCTCCGCTTCGATCCGGGCAAAGGATTTTGCATGAATCAACAAGTGCCGCATCGCTATGTCCTCCTGGCCGTTGGCCTGTTCTGCCTGTCCCTGTTGCCAGCTCTACAGGCGCATGGCCAGAGCCGGGTCCAGTCTCAGGACTATTATCGCGACGTCACCTCTTTGGCTGAAGTGTTAGGGAAATCGCACGCCATTCGCGTCGCCTGCAATGGCCGCAATGACCAATACTGGCGCAGCTACATGCTCCGCCTGCTAGAGCTGGAAGCGCCTTATCAGGGCGGCTTACGGCGGTCTTTGGTGAATGGCTTCAATGCCGGCTTTTCCTGGGGCAGCGATTTGCATCCGACCTGCGACGAAAATGCGGTTTCGGCGGAACAGACCTATGCTGCCGAAGGACGCGATATTTCCGCCCGGCTGGTGCAATCCAATATTCCCGGCAGCACGCGCCGTTAATCGCCGCGTTTGATCCGCGCTTTGCCGCGGCCCAAAGCCAGCGCCTTGATCGCACCTCGAAACGTGCGCACTTCTTGCATCGTCCAGTCGCCGCGAATGAAGGCATTTCGGATATTGGTCTTCATCAGGGGTGTCTTGTCTGGCGGATAAAAATACCCGGCCCGGTCCAGCTCTTCCTCGAGATGCTCGAACATGCGGATCAGGTCTTCTTTCGGTGCCGGCGGTTCGACGCCGGCTTTCTCGCCCTCCCAACGCCCGACCGCCCCGGCCCCTGCCCCCCAGCTGGCGCAGAACACGCCAACCGCCTGGGCTAGGTTCAGAGAGGCAAATTCGGGATTAACGGGATAGGTTAGGATCGCGTCAGCCAAACCGACAACATCGCTCGGCAAGCCATGATTTTCCGCCCCGAATAATATGCCAGCTTTCCGCCCACGAGCCTTGACCAGGTCAACGCTGCCAACCGCATCGACGACGGTTTTTTCCATCCCGCGCGGTCTGGCTGTCGCCGCCAGCAGAGTGCCCAGATCGGCAACCGCCGCTTCAGTCGTGTCGAACACGTCAACTGTGACGCCCGCTTCAAACGCGCCAGCGGACAATGGCTCGGCGGCCGCGTTTGGCCAGCCATCGCGCGGCGCCACCAGCCGCATCTCGGTCAGGCCAAAGTTCAGCATGACCCGCGCGGCGGAGCCGATATTCTCACCCAGTTGCGGGCGGTGGAGGAGGATTATCGGGGCAGGTTGCAACATAGCCGCCCTCCTGCCTCATGATTTCCGGCTTGGTCAACTGCACAACCGCGCTAATCCCCCTTTTGACGCCGCCAATAGACCTGCTATAGGCGCATCCAAACCGTTAAAGGCAAAGGAATAGCTCGCATGGCAA
>JBCCDZ010000366.1:0-2564 GCA_039030525.1 Pseudomonadota bacterium
CCCTTGCTGCAGCAACGCCATAACCTGACGTCGCAGCGGATGACCGAGCGCTTTGAACACTTCATTTGCCATAAACACTAATTAGCATTTTTGATAATTATGAGTCAAGCTAATTGTTGAAACCGCTAAATAGTGTGACGCTGGCGAACCTGACCCGATGTCCACAAGCCATAGCCAAACGGCGCGGTCCCGTGTATGGCGCGCGGCAAGACAGATAAGCTGCGAAATGCCCTCCCCAGGACCTGATGATATGACTGAGCCAACTTCTTTGCGTAACATCGCGATTATTGCCCACGTGGACCACGGCAAAACGACCTTGGTCGACTGTTTGCTGAAACAGTCGGGCACGTTCCGCGAGAATGAAGCCACGTCCGAACGGATGATGGATTCCAACGATCTCGAAAAAGAGCGCGGGATCACCATTCTGGCCAAGACAACCAGCGTTGTCTGGGGTGATACGCGGATCAATATTGTCGATACGCCCGGGCATGCCGATTTTGGCGGCGAGGTTGAGCGCATCCTGTCCATGGTGGATGGCGCGATCGTACTGGTTGATGCCGCTGAAGGGCCGATGCCGCAGACCAAATTCGTCGTTTCGAAAGCGCTGAAAATCGGCCTGCGTCCGATCGTGGCGGTGAACAAGATCGACAAGCCGGAACGCCGTCCAGATGAAGTGATTGACGAGGTTTTTGATCTGTTTGATGCGCTCGGCGCCGATGATGACCAGCTCGATTTTCCGATCCTGTACGGCTCGGCCAAGAATGGCTGGATGTCGACCCAGTATGAAGACGAACGCAGCGATATGAACGAGCTGTTCGACCTGGTCGTGAAACATGTGCCCGAACCAAATGTCGAAGAAGGTCCCTTCCGCATGCTGGCGACCACGATTGGCGCTGACAATTTCCTCGGACGTATCCTGACCGGCCGCGTAAGTTCGGGAACCGTGAAACCAAACCAGACGGTGAAAGTCCTGGCCCGCGACGGTTCGCTGGTCGAATCCGGGCGCGTTTCAAAGGTCTTGGCCTTCCGTGGGCTGCAGCGCGAGCCGATTGAACTGGGCGAAGCCGGTGACATTGTCTCGATTTCAGGGCTGCAAAAAGCGAACGTGGCAGACACATTTGTCGATCCCAGCGTTGACACACCGATTGAAGCCCAGCCGATTGATCCGCCAACCTTGTCTATGACCTTCCGCGTCAATGACAGCCCGCTGGCAGGGACAGAAGGCGACAAGGTGACGAGCCGTGTGATCTGGGATCGGTTGCAGAAAGAAGCCGAAGGCAATGTCGCGCTGAAAGTTGAGCGCTCGACTGAAGCCGAGGCATTCGTCGTGTCTGGCCGGGGCGAATTGCAATTGGCGGTGCTGATCGAAACCATGCGCCGCGAAGGCTATGAGCTGGGCGTGTCGCGTCCGCAAGTGGTCTATAAAGAAGGCGAAGGCGGCGAGCGCCTGGAGCCGATTGAAGAAGTTGTCATCGATGTCGATGATGAATTTTCCGGTGCAGTGGTACAGAAACTCTCTGAGCGCAAAGCCGAAATGGTTGAGATGAAACAATCCGGCGTCGGGCGCACAAGGATGGTGTTTCATGCGCCGACGCGCGGCTTGATTGGGTATCAGGGCGAGTTGATGACAGATACGCGCGGCACCGCGATCATGAACCGGGTCTTCCTGGAATACGCGCCATTCAAAGGCAAAATTCAAGGCCGCCGAACCGGAACGCTGATCGCAATGGACAAGGGCGAAGCCGTGGCCTTTGCGTTGTGGAATCTCGAAGATCGCGGTCCGATGATGATTCACCCCGGCGCCAAAGTCTATCAGGGCATGATCATTGGTGAGCATACGCGCGACAATGATCTGGAAGTGAACGTGCTGAAGGGCAAAAAGCTGAGCAATGTCCGCGCGTCCGGTACGGATGAAGCGGTGCGTTTGACGCCGCCTCTACAGATGACGCTGGAACGGTCTCTGGCCTATATTGCGGATGATGAGCTGGTCGAAGTGACGCCGGAAAGCATCCGATTGCGCAAGGTTCATCTCGACCCGCATGAGCGCAAACGCGCAGCGAAAGCATCGAATGCTTGATATCAATCTGCGAAAGCTTGCTTAATTTATGAGCGGTGGTGCGCCATCGCGCGCCAATTGAGTAAACACTTATATTCGTCCCCTGAATACGCTCGAAAACCTGTTTCGGGCGTGTATGTTACGTTTGTGGTCCCAATGACGGGCACACATCCGGACCGGCGCAAGGATGCGCCATGAACGACAACATTACGTTCTAGTACCAAATCCAATTCGCCAGCAGTTGCTGCGTCATTCCTCCCGCGTTTCACGACGGCGGCTCCCCTTTTCACGAAAAAAATATGAGCACCAAGATGATACTATTGCGCCATAAATTTCGGCAAAAATTCCTAATATCGAGCGTCGCACTCGCCGCGCTATTTGCGACTTTGCCCATCGCAACCGCACAAGAAACAGAAGACGAGGACGCCGTGATGAATGCGGTTGTCGTCGAAGGTCGCCGAATATCTCAAACCGATCTGGCGATCGGCCGTGATGAAGCAACTAATAC
>JBCCDZ010000367.1:0-2561 GCA_039030525.1 Pseudomonadota bacterium
GACGAGATGCTTGGCGACGCTTTTGCCGAAACGGAGCCGGACACGGCGGAAGAGAACATTCAATCGCGTTTGCGGGGTCTGACCCTGATGGCCCTGTCCAACAAGTTCGGGCACATGGTCGTCACCACCGGCAATAAATCGGAAATGGCGGTGGGCTATGCGACGCTGTATGGCGACATGTGCGGCGGCTATAATGCCTTGAAAGACTTCTATAAGACCGAAGTGTTCGCGCTTTCGAGCTGGCGCAATACAACTGTGCCCCTCGGTTCGCTTGGGCCTAGTGGCGAAGTCATTCCGGAACGGATTATCACCAAACCGCCGAGTGCGGAGCTACGTGAGGATCAAAAAGACGAAGACTCTCTGCCGCCTTATGAAGTGCTGGATGACATCTTGCGCGGCCTGGTCGATGGCGAAGAAGATCTGGACGAAATTCTGGCGCGCGGTCATGACGTCGCCACGGTGCGGCGGATCGAACACTTGCTCTACATCGCAGAATACAAACGTCGCCAGGCCCCCCCAGGCGTGAAAGTCGGATCGAAGAATTTCGGACGCGACCGGCGCTATCCGATTACCAACCGGTTTCGCGACGACTAGGCGCCCATCGCAGCAATTGCGTCCGCAACAGCCACCGTTCGATGCGCCTCTTCCAGATGCAGCAGCTCGGTCATCTTGCCGTTCACTTTCAACACGCCTTTGCCGGCATTGGCCGGATCCGCGAAGGCTTCAATCACGGCTTTGGCTTGCTCTACATCGGCTTCCGCTGGTGCGAAAATCCGATTGGCGGCGTCGAGTTGAGACGGATGAATCAGCGTTTTGCCATCAAAGCCCATGAAGCGGCCTTGCTGACATTCAGCCACCAATCCGTCTTCATCGCCAATACCGTTGAAGACGCCGTCAATCGCCAGCAAATCATAGGCCCGCGCCGCCGCGACGCTTAAGCCGAGCGAGGTTTGAAACGCGGTGCGCAATGGCGGATCGTTGACCCCGCGCAGCTCTTTAGCGAGGTCATTCGTGCCCATGACGAAGGCGGTCAGGCGCGTGCGGCCAACCGCTTCGGCGATGTCCTGAATGTTCAGGATGGCTTTCGGCATCTCGATCATCACCCAAAGCCCCATATCATCAGGCGCGCCTGCGCGGCTCATCGCATCATTGAGCCGATCAATATCGCCGCCATCGATGACTTTCGGCGCCAGGATCGCATCAGGCCCTGCCTCAACGGCGGCCTTTAAATCCTCAAGACCCCATTCGGTGTCCAGTCCATTGATCCGGATGACCACTTCACGATTGCCATAGCCGCCCGCTTTCACAGCCGCACAGACCGTTTCGCGGGCGTCGAGTTTGGCTTCAGGTGCCACCGCGTCTTCGAGATCGAAGATCAGCGTGTCCGCCGCGAGAGACTTGGCTTTTTCCAGAGCGCGGGAATTCGCGCCTGGCATGTATAGACAAGAGCGACGAGGGCGGTGGGCGGAGGCGGTCATAACGTGTTTCCTTGACGAGCGAGATCGAACGCGACACGAGTGCCCGCTCACGCGCCTGAAATCAACTCTTGGCCCAGGGTTAAGCATGCCAGACGACATTCAATTTCGCGCCGCAAGCGCTGCGGATTATGACGCCCTTGGAGCGCTGATCTTTGATGCAATCCACCATGGGCCGACCCAATATACAAAAGCGCAATCACGCGCCTGGGCGCCCGCCCCTAAAAGCGGCCCCGACTGGCATGCGCGTTTGGCCACACAGCATGTGATCGTAGCCGAGCGCGGCGGCGACCTTCTCGGATTCATGTCAATTGATCAGAATGGCTATATCGATTTCGCTTATATTCGGCCCACAGCCCAGGGCAGCGGCCTGTTCCGGCGCTTATTCTCGGCGATCCGGACCAAGGCGGACGCAGAGGGCATGACCGAATTGTCCACGCATGCCAGCCTGATGGCGCAACCCGCCTTTGCCGCCATGGGGTTCACGATTGATTTTCATGAAACGGTCGACGTGGATGGGCAGTCTTTGCCGCGTGCGCGGATGATCAAAACGCTCTAAGAGATGACCAATGACTGACTTTCCTATTTCCGGTTTCACCGCGCCTGGCTTTGAGCCGGTTAAGGAGGCATTTGAGGCCAATTTCGTTGAAGATAAAGAGCTAGGCGCCGGGTTCGCGGCCTATCTTGATGGCGACTTGATCGTCGACCTGCGCGGCGGATTTGCTGATCGGCGCAAGGAAAACCCATGGAACGAAAACACCATTGTTCCAATCTATTCGACCACCAAACCGATCGCGGCATTGGTTTTGGCGAGCCTGATCGATTCAATTCCAGCCGGTTATGAAACACCGGTCGCTGATCTCTGGCCCGAATTCGGTGCGAACGGAAAAGGCACAATTACGATTGCACAATTGGTCTCGCACCAGGCCGGCCTGCCGGGCTTTATCGAACCGATTGAGCCAGCGCTATGGCTTGACCCAACAGCATGCGCGGCAGCATTGGCACAACTCACACCGCTCTGGGATCCCGGCACCGCGCATGGTTATCATCCACTCAGTTGGGGCTATTTGATCGGTGAAGTGGTGA
>JBCCDZ010000368.1:0-2552 GCA_039030525.1 Pseudomonadota bacterium
ATTCAGTGCGATGCAGAGCGCGATGAAGCCGAGAAAGAAAAAGACGCCTCTGAGCTCAAGAACGCCGCGTTGCGCCGTCTCGAAATGCGTCAAAATTGAAAATTGCGCGATGGCATCTCCGGCACTTGGACCTAGCAAGCCCGCCACAGCGCCGGAGACCAACGGCCAGCCGGCTGCGGTGAGCAAGAAGGCCACAAGGACTCCAATCACGAACGCCAGGACGGCGCTGCGTGTCAGCGCTGAGACGGCGGCCCCGATCGCCAAATAGCCTCCGGCCATCAGCAGACTCATGAGGTAGGTGAGGGCAATCGCGGCATTATCTGCGGGGCCGAGTATATTGACGGCAATCCACCACGGGAGGGTGAGGAACAGGGCCAGCGCCGCGACGGTCCACGCGGCCAAGAGTTTTCCGATCACCAATCCTGGCAAGTTCACCGGCAGTGATAGCAACAGCTCCGAGGTGCCTTGGTTTGCTTCCTCAGACCAAAGGCGCATGGCGAGCGCCGGCATGAACATCATGACCAGCCAAGGGTGCCAGTAAAAGAACGGACCCAAATCGGCCGCGCCGGTATCGAAAAACCGTGACAGATCCCACGTGAAAATGCCGAGTACGAGCAAGAAAATTGCGACAAATACATAGGCAAGCGGGGTCGCGAAATAGGCAGAGATTTCGCGGCGCCACGCTGCGCGAAGTCCCGTGAGTGTTCCCCGCCAGTCCGACATCATGCGGTCGCCTCGCGCGTGTCGGCGAGGGCTATGAAGGCTTCCTCGAGCCCGCCAGGTCGGCTCTTAGCAAGTGCTTCTGGAGTTTGATCCGCGACCACGTGTCCCTGGTCGATGACCACTACGCGCGAACACATGGCGGGCACTTCATCCAGTGTATGCGTCGAAATCACGATGGCTTTTTCCGGGGCCATTCTCGCCACCAAGGCCCGTACGGCGCGCTTTTGAACGGGGTCGAGGCCATCGGTAGGC
Source organism: Pseudomonadota bacterium (assembly GCA_039030525.1). Taxonomy (GTDB): domain Bacteria; phylum Pseudomonadota; class Alphaproteobacteria; order Caulobacterales; family Hyphomonadaceae; genus Henriciella. Next base: position 976 of record JBCCDZ010000368.1, read on the forward strand.
TCATCGAGTAAGAGCACAGCGGGATCATGGATCAGAGCCGCGGCAAGCCCCACACGGCGGCGATAGCCTTTCGACAGAGATGAGATCGGTTTGCCTGAAACAGTCGCGATCCGCGCGTCAGCTATGACGCGTTCGACCGCATTTTTACGCTCGGCACGAGACAAACCGTGAGCGTCAGCCATGAAGCGCAGGAAGGTCACCGGGGTCATGTCGCGATAAAGCGGCGCGCCTTCTGGGAGGTAGCCGATCTGGCTCTGAGCCTCACGGCGAGCCGAGACAATCGAGTGGCCGTTGATGATGGCGTCGCCGGCATCAGGTTCCAGAACGCCCGACACCATGCGCATGGTTGTCGATTTGCCAGCACCATTCTGGCCGAGAAAGCCGAGCACTTCGCCTTTTTCCAGGTGAAAGCTCAAATCCGCGACTGCGATGTGTTGGCCAAAGACTTTTTTGAGATTCTGAAGGTCGAGCATCCGTTGTTCGCAGCTTGGTTCCGCTTATCGGTTAGAGCTATTTTCTAGCGCTGGCCAGTAAAGGGATCACCAAGAGCGTGCAGCTAAATTTCTGTTCATGCGAAATTTATCGCGATCGCGAGGATGTTAGATTCAGGGGGGTTCAGAATGGGTAGAGTGTCGAGCGGCTCAAAACAGTCACCCCGGGGGGCTGGGGGGGCTGATGGGTCCGGAAAGACTGCTAGACAGCGCCGCCCGACAATTGCAAACTGATGCCAATCGGTGACCGCCGCAAGGCGCGAATGGGGCAAAATTGCCCCAATCTGTATTAAAAATGCGTCACACCTGTCGGCGCTGTAACGAATACGAGTGGTATGAGCAAAATTACCCCTTTGAAAAAAGCCCGTCAAACGCCGAAAATCGCGTTTCAACGCGATGAAATGGGCTTAATTCTCGATGTTTACGGGCGTTTGGTCATGTCAGGACAGGCCAAAGACTATGCCGTCGGAGCGCACAAGGATCAGGCGGTTTTCGCTATTTTTAAGCGCCATGCTGAGACGCCCAATTGGACGGTTTTGAAAACGCCGGCTTTGGCGCGCATGCAAGGGGCCTATGCTGTTTTGGGGGCGCAAGGGCAGATTTTAAAACGCGGCCGAGATCTCAAACAGGTCTTAACCGTGTTTGAAACCCGCAAGTTCGAGATTGTTCGCTAGTTACTGGCCCACCAATCGCTGGACCAGGCCCATCACGCCCGTAAAGCGCAGACCGCCGTCGCGCACAGCGAGCGCGTAGCAGACACCGTCATCATCACCTGTGGGCTGATGAGTATCATTCGGGCCCTTGAGGCTGATATCGCCCGGACCATAATTGCCGCTTTCGTCGCTGAAACCGCCCGCAACAACGAGTGTAAACTCACTGCCCGCATGGCTATGCCGCGGAACGGTGCACCCGGGTTCAATGCGATAGAGTTCGACCTCTGCATTGCTGCCTGCATCGATTTTCAGGCGGCGGATCCCTTGGGTGAGACCTTGCCACTTGCTTTTCTGGAAAGATGTCAGCGCTACTTCACGCAAAGGCTCTGGAAGGCTTAGGAGCTCGTCAAGCCCTTCGCCGGCCAGATGGATC
>JBCCDZ010000369.1:0-2539 GCA_039030525.1 Pseudomonadota bacterium
CCAGCCATAGCCGATCGGATGCTTGCGGGATCATCGCGGCGGGCACATGCCAGATTGCCGGGTTTGATGAGAAAGGTTTTATCCTGGCCGACGCATCGGCGCGGGGGTTGACCCCTGCCGATTGGGCGGCCCGGGCGGTGGCGCTGGCGGAAGACTTTGGCGCTTCAAGGATTATCGCTGAAGCCAATCAGGGCGGCGAGATGTTGCGCACGGTGCTGAACAGTGTTGGCTGCCGCGTACCGGTGGAGTTGCGCCAAGCGCAGCTCGGCAAACGCGCGCGGGCGATCCCGGTGGCGGCATTGTACGAACAGAAGCGAGTCTCGCATGTTGGACGTCTGGACGGGTTGGAAGATGAAATGTGCCGGTTCGGCACGGCGGGGCTGGTCCGCTCGCCGGATCGGGTCGATGCGCTGGTTTGGGCCGTAACGAGCCTGATGCTGAACGGGCACGGCGTGCCGCGCATCCGCGCGCTTTAGCGCCCGGTGCGAAAGGCTTTGCGGCCAAGATATTTGTTCTTCTTGGGCGTTGTGTCGGCAGTCGTTTCGGGAGCGGGAGGTGGCGCGGCTTCTGACCCTTTGTCCGCGTCCAACACCTTGCGCACGAACGCCAAAGCGGAGCTGCCCGTATTCACTTCAATCTCAGGCGCCGTCTTGTCGAGGCGGCGGGCGAGCAGCTTGATATGATAAGGCGACAGGCTTTCCAGCGTCTTCTCGAACACCTCGGCGCCAAGCGCGGATTTGATCGCCAGCAAGTCATCGCGCCCAAGACCGGCCGCCGTCACTTGCTTGCTCGCCAGTTTGACCGCGGCGGCGGCGAGATCCTTGTCCTTCACACGCGGGAACAATCCCTCATGCGTCAGCAAGGCGGTCAGCGCAGAACGTCCAGAATCAGTCACAATGTCTATGCTGCCACAGGCTTGGCTTGAGCAGCAAGTTTTGCCTGCACTTCCTGGTACAGCATGTTGACGGTGGTCAGCGCATCGCCGGGCCATTTCTGGGCCAAGGTCGGATTGGCGCCGAGCTCGACCGGGTTGGCGGCGAAGTCTGCTTTTTGCGGGATCACGGTCTGGAAGATGTCATACTCGCTGTCCGGATCCGCCGCGCCTTCGCGCATGGCTTCCAGGACAATGCTCTGATGCGCCGAGCCGTCAAACTTGGTCGGCAGCACAACCGGGCTATTGCTGAGGCCGCGTTTCTTGAGGCTGTCAATAATGTCACCCGTGAACAGGTCGAGGCCAAGCGTCGACATGAAGTCCGGAATGGTCGGCACAATGATCAGGTCGGAGGCGGACAGGGTCGCCTCGGTCATCGCCGAAATACCGGGCGGGCAATCGCAAATCACGATATCATATTGTTTGCGCAAATCATCCATATCCTGGCGCAGACGCAAACCAACCCGACCTTCAATCGCGGTCATCGAATAGCCTTGCTCGGTGAGGATATAGATCAGTTCGCGCTCGGCCCGGCGCAGACCAGGCGTGGCTGGTACCAGAGACAGATCCAGCGGTTTGCCCATGAAGGTGACATCACTGGCATGCGGGACAATGAACTTGGTCATATGCGCGAAACATTCGCCGAGAAAATTCTCGCGCAGATAGTCTGACACATTGGTGTAATTATGGATGGCATCATACAGACGCTCATCGCCATTCTCGCCATAGATGAGCAGCGACGCATTGGCCTGACTGTCAAGGTCGACGACCAGGGTCTTATAGCCTTCTGCCGCAAAGGATTCGGCCAGCGAAACCGTGGTTGTGGTTTTGCCGACGCCGCCCTTTGAATTGGCAACAGAAATGACACGTCCGAGCATAACGCCCCCTTTGAAAAGCCGCACAATGCGAAGAATTTTGCCCCGAGATCCTTTTTTTGCGGGGATCTCAACCGCTCTTTCCCCGTAGATTCGCCCCAAAAGCCTTAACAAAACGGAAACGAATTCGACCTGTCCACAGCACGCATATCTTGCCTCCATGATCTGATGAGAGGCGCAAATGAAACTGCCCTGGACGAAATCCGAGACCAAAACAGCCGAATCCGTGATTGCTCTGGCGCATCTGCCAGTGGCAGATTGGGGCCGGGCCGACCCGGCCGCTCTGGTGCGCGATGGATATGCCGGAAATGCGATCGCTTATCGCTGCGTCCGGATGATTGCTGAAGCCGCCGCCTCGATTTCCTTTTCCAGCGACGATGCGCGCGTCCAAAGTCTGCTGGTAGAGCCTTCACCCGAAGAGTCGGGCCGGGCTTTGCTCGAGCGGCTATACACGGATTTGCAGATTACCGGGAATGCCTGGCTAGAGGCAGTCACCGTGGCCGGCGAAGTGGTACCTCGCGGTCTGTACGCCTTGCATGTGGAGCGTGTCCGCGTGCGCCAGGACGAAAAAGGCCGCGTGACCGGATACAGTGTGAAGCTGAAACAGGGCGAGCGTCAGATTATGCCCGCCATCGATGGCTGGAGCTCTGTGCTTCACCTCAAGCTCTATAACCCGGCCAACCCGCTCTATGGCCTGTCGCCTTTGGCGGCAGCGCGAAAATCACTCGACATC
>JBCCDZ010000370.1:0-2529 GCA_039030525.1 Pseudomonadota bacterium
GAGCGGGTTGCCGTCGACCGCGATCAAATCTGCGGCCTTGCCGACGGTGATAGATCCGATTTCATCCTCGATTCCAAACAGGGTGGCATTGCTGAGCGTGGCCGTCTGAATGGCCTGCATCGGCGACATGCCCCATTCCACCATTTTAGAGAATTGCCGCGCATTCCGGCCATGCGGGTAAACCCCAGCATCGCTGCCAAAGGCCATGTTTGCCCCGGCTTCTACCGCTGCCATGAAACGTTCGCGCTGAACCCGTCCCACCATGCGCTCTTTGGCGAGATTCTCTTCCATGATGCCGGCGGCCTCGCCTTCGGACAGGATATAGTCAGAGACATAAATATCCATGGACAGGTAGGTGCCCTGTTCGACGGCCTGCGCGATGCTTTCATCAGTGATCATGCTGGCATGCTCAACCGAGTCGACGCCGGCTTCGATCGCTGAGGCGATGCCACGCGGTCCGTGCGCATGCACTGCGACTTTCAGATCCAGCAGGCGGGCTTCATCAACAATCGCTTTCATCTCTTCCAGCGAGTATTGCTGTGCGTTGATCGATGTGTTCGGCGACAGCACGCCGCCCGTGCCACAGAATTTGATCACGCGTGCGCCATACTTCTTGTTCTCGCGCACTTTCTGGCGCACTTCCCAAGGGCCGTCCGCGCGGCTGCCTGTGCGACGCTGGACTTCATACGGCAACAAGGTCGCATCACCGCAATGACCGCCCGTGATGCCGATCGATTGACCTGCGCCAATGATGCGCGGACCGATAATCTCACCTTCATTTATGGCTTTCATCAAATCGATATCGGTGAAGCCTGGCGCGCCAAGATTGCGCACTGTGGTGAAACCCGCCAGCAAGGTTATCTCGGCATTGACCACACCGCTAATCGCGGCGCGTGAGGTTGAGCGCGTCAGGCGCCGGAACCCATGCACATTGGCGCCTGATGTCAGGTGGACGTGGCTGTCCGACAGGCCTGGCATCAGCGTCGCACCTGACAGATCAATCTCAGTCCATTCGCCATCCGGCAGGCGGCGCTCTGAGCCAATATAAGCAATCTTGTCATCTTCGATGGCGACGACCTGGCCGCGGATGACTTTGCCATTTTCGACATCGATAATATCAGCGCCTTTCAGCACTGTGCCCGGCGCCGCCGCTGCGAAGCCAGCCATCGCGATCGCTGCGAGACTCGCAGTTATAGTGTGTTTGAAATTCATAGTCGGTCCCAACTCCCAATTTGGCACTTCCAGACCTCAGGGATAAGGCGCACCGCTAATTTGGCAATTGTTCCAGTGGGATATAATCGAGATCAAAGCCGAAATGCCGTGGACTGACGGCTTTCAAGGCATCTGGCTGGCGATAGAAGTCAGGGCAGCCAATCGCGAAAATGGCAATACGCTGTCCATAACGCAGCCGTTCTGCATTGATCGGTTCTGAGGTTTCATAGTCGACGATGATGATGAGGTCCGGCACCGAGGCTAGGACCTGATCGCCCCGGCGGGCCAGCAAATACTCGTTCTTAATGTCGATTTCTACGGGCGTTGTGTCGGCGTCAAAGCCTTCGACAATCGTGTTTCCAACATCAAACCCGCCAACAATCCGCGTCGACTTATCGACCACTTTGCCGGTGTGGATGAGGCGGCATTCGCCATAGATCGACTCCGCGATCAAAGCCTGCAAAGGCGCGACCAAAGCTGGCGCCTGACCGCGATGTTCGCGCAGAAATGTCCCAAGTTTCAGCGCGAAGCTGACAGTACCGGGAATCAAAGCGGGCTTGAGCGTCGCGCCGGTCATGCCATGCTCGACGGTCGTAATCATGCCGCCGGAGCTCATCGCTAAAGCGCGAATGTGGCGCTCATAGACGTCCGTACCTTTCGTCGTGAACAGCGTGACATTGCTGGCATAGTCGCAGGCCAAAGCCGGCGTCGAGGGAATCCCGCGAATGGCATAAGTCATCATCTGGGCTTCTGGCAGGGCACGACCCATGCCGTCACCATCAACCACTGGAATACCGCGACTGGCCGCGGCCATGATCGGGATGAGGGAATTGCCGCCGCCTATTTCAAAGGACACGACCGCATCCAATTTGCGGCCCATCTGTTTTTCAAATGCTTCCAGCGCGATCAGTGCTTCATCGTCTGACGGGAGAAGTTCCAGGCTGACCGTCGGCGCGCCGACATTGCCAATCGCGGCCACAAAAGCATCATCCGGCAAGTCTTCCGGCGCGATCAGATCAACCGGCCCGGTCCGTTTCAGAACTTCCCGCGTGAGCAGTTTCGGAACATGCGGATCGCCGCCGCCACCCGTCGCCAGAAAGACAGATCCAAGGGCCAAATCATCAAGATGTTCTGCGCCGAGTTTCATGCTGTTTCTCCGGCTGATTGAAACGCCAGGTCACCAATCACTTTGACGCGTACGCGCATCGTGTCTTGGCCCATATAAGGCACTTCGGTTTCTTCAATATCGACCACGCGAAGACTGTCCGCTGCCGCGCCTGCGCTTTGGCTTCGCCGCTCAATTGCGCAATGGCGTCA
>JBCCDZ010000371.1:0-2498 GCA_039030525.1 Pseudomonadota bacterium
GCCCGTCGTCAGGAACGAAGATTGTGCCGCGATATCTGCGGCGGCCTCGACATCTGCCGGATCCCAGATGATCAGCGGATTGTTACCGCCCATCTCCAAAGCGAGGATAACTTCAGGCCGTCCAGCAAAGTGACGATGAAAGAATAACCCAGTTTGCGCTGAGCCCGTAAACAGCAAGCCATTAATGTCGCCATCAAGCAAAGCGGCACCCGTATCGCGTCCGCCTTGCACGACGTTCAGCAATCCTTCCGGCAGGCCAGCAGCTTCGAACGCGTCAACCATAATGTGCGCCACCGATGGCGCTAATTCTGAAGGCTTCAGGACGCAGGCATTCCCTGCGAGCAGAGCTGGAACGATATGCCCATTTGGAAGGTGACCCGGGAAGTTGAAGGGACCAAAAACAGCCATGACGCCATGCGCGCGATGCGTGAGATGCATGGAGCCGAACGCTGCATCGATGAATGCGGTCCCAGCGCGCTCGACTTGGGCTTTGATCGAGATACCGACTTTCGCCGCCATCGCTCCCGCTTCGCCTTTAGCATCCCAAGCCACTTTGCCCATGTCACGACTGATCGCGGTCGCGACGTCATCACCGCGCTTGGCAATTTCTTCGGCGTAGGCTTCGAGGATTGTCGTGCGATCATGTTGTGGCCGTCTGGCCCAATCGGCTTGAGCTTTACGAGCGACGACGATCGCTTCCATGACCTGATCGGGACTGCTGGCCTGGCCATCCCAACTTGATTCTCCCGTCGCAGGGTTGGTTTTTTCAAACCAGTCATCCTTGCCGTCCGACCAATGGCCGTTGATATACGCACTCTTGGCCATGCTAACTCCTGAGCCAGATTCGCGCTTTGTCGCCGCGCTTGAGTTTTAATTTGTCGAGCGTTTCCTGCGTCGTCATAAATCTCTTATCGCCCATCTCAGCGCCTTCGATCAGGCAAGCGCGATAGGTTTCCAGATCGGTGCGTGAGGCAATACCAGTTGATCCCGTCGCCGGCCCAACATCCAGCTCCATGACTTTGCTTTCGCGGCATGTGCGCAAATTCTGTCGATTGACCTGCATGATCGGCCCGCCATCAAAGATGTCGACAACCCGTTCGAATTCAAACCCTTCCCATTCGAGCAATTTGAACGCGGGAACGCCTTCAACATGCACGCGCCCAATGACTTCACGGGCTTCGTTTGGCAGCAAGTCGACATAGACCGGATATTTCGGCATCAGGTCGAGGATGAATTGATTGTCAGTGGTCGCTGACAAATAGTCTGCATCCGTGAATGACATTTTGAAAAAATGGCGACCGAGGCACTCCCAAAATGGCGTCTCGCCATCGTGAGACACCACCCCGCGCAGCTCGGCGATGACCTTTTCGCCGAACCAATCTGGCTTGGTTGTCATCAGCATATATCGGGATTGCGCCAATAACCGGCCGACGCCCGCCCCGCGATGTTGCGGTCGCAAAAACAGCGTCCCAACTTCCGTGCAACCGACAAATTCATTGGTCAGTATTAATGCGTCCATGTCGAACCGGCGGTCCGCTTCCTGGCTGGCTTGAGCCAGAGTGATGATGCGGTAATTGAAGAATGGCGACTTAACCCCGATCCCGGCTTTGACAGCGCTACAGCCGCCAATCTCACCCGTCTCTGTGTTTTCCAGCATCATAAGATACTTGCCATATTCGGGTTGTTCCAATCGACCAGCAAAGGAATCGACGGATTTCAACAATCGCTTACGCAGGATTTCTTCGTCTACCGGCAATGACGTAAAGCCAGCGCCAGATTCCATAGCCATCGATCGAAGCGCGTCAAAATCTGACAACTCCGCGGGTCTCATTACATAGGGCGAACTCATCCCATTAACGCCTTGATTTTTGGCGCATCGAGGCGCCCGTCTGCAATACGGTTCAGCAATAATGCCGAGAGCTGAGCCCGCTCAACAAAGCTCGACATCACGACATATTCTTCATCCGAGTGAATTCGGCCGCCCATGACGCCGAGTGTATCGACATTCGGCACGCCTGCGGCAAAGATATTATTGCCTTCGCAAACACCGCCCGTATCGACAAATTCCAATTCCAATCCGATCGCCTTGCCAGTTTGAGCGACGGCGTCAAACAAATGTTGTTGAGCGTCATTCCTCGGCTTGGGGGGGCGGTAAAACCCGCCATGCATGTGACCGGATATGCCGTCACGCGCGATAGCTTCTGCGAGCAGGCGTTCCACCTGTTGAGTCGCCCAGGCTGCAGCTTCAGCATCAGGGGCGCGAGCGCCAAACCGAACGACAGCGAGGTCCGGCACGATATTTACTGCGCTGCCGCCATCAATCGCGCCAACGTTAAACGTCACGCCATCATATGCGCCATTCAATTGTTCCAGCGCGATGACCATGGCCGCTGCGGCTTCCAGCGCGCTGCGACCATCCTCTTTGGCGCGCCCAGCATGCGCTGACCGCCCGTGCAGGACGATGTCAAAGACTGCAGATCCTTTGCGACCGCCGGACA
>JBCCDZ010000372.1:0-2467 GCA_039030525.1 Pseudomonadota bacterium
CTTGCTCAATCATCATCTGGGCAGAGTCGGTATTTTCCACACGGATGCTCGGGCGGTCAGGATTGTCTAACCCATCTATAAAAGCAGACGCTTTTTAAGGAGAATTCCCGGTTACGATCCGCACAAGTGAGTGGTTGCGCAAGTCGTCGGGTGTTTTGGGGCGTCCGTGCTTTTCAAAGTAGGCTTTTGATCCATAAAAGGCGCGTCCCCAAGTAAATGAATAGGCGACGACCAGTGCCGGATCCTGAGGTTCGCGCGTTCGCACGGCAATATCCGCTTCGCCTTTTGAGAGGTCGAAGGCCGAGATCGAACTGATAAGGTCAACATGAAGTCCCTCAAATGCCTCTGCGATTTGGTGAACCAAAGGCCGCAGGATGTGGGCCGCAGTGGGGACGCAGGCGATCTTTACAGTGCCGGTCGGCTGCTGGCGCATCGCGCTGACATTGATCTTGGCGTCATTGACGGCCGCATCCATTTGCTTTGCGGCGTCAGCAATGACCAAGCCTTCGGGGGTGAAGGTAAATTCACCGCCGCCCCGTATGATGATAGGTGTCCCAAAGGCCTGCTCGGCGCTGGCCAAGCGGCGGCTTACAGTCGATCCATCCACGCCCAGAAGGCGTGCGGCGCCGGATATCGACCCCTCGTTCTTTAACGCGAGGATAACGCGGAAATGGCTCCAGTTAGGGTTTGCCATGGTTTACTGATGTTCCCTGTGGGAAGCGTCGGCACCGAGAGTGTTTAACGCCCTTTCATTGATGTGTTGATACGCGTCAATCACAGTTGACCGGAGCCATTTGCCTCCAGGGTCCTGCGACAGGCGCGCGCTCCAGAAGAAGCGAAAGGTGATATCTGGCAGGTCGACCAGTGGGCGTTTCGCGATCAACCCATATGTTTTCACATCGTCGGCCATGAACAGGGGCACTGTCGTGCCGAGCATATTCGTACGCGCGAGAAGCGGTGCGACCCCAGAGAATTCCGGCAAATGCGCCCCGATCCTGCGCTCCATGCCATCGCGCGCGACGCGATCCTCCACGGTTTGGCGTGCTGCATTCGACATGCCCACCATGACATGGGGCCAATCAAGCCAAGCTTGTTTGTTCCAGATCTCCGCCGCCGGGTGCCCGGCGCGCATATAAGTAAAGCGCTGGAGGGTCGGCATGACCCGTTCCATCAATCCTTCCGGCAGGGGTTTGTCCACTCCAAGTAGTGCCAGATCAATCTCCTCATTGGCCACGGCATCGTAAAGATGCGGGCCCAAGTTCACCCATTCCAAAGCCACGCCGGGGGCTGCCTCGTTGATCCGGGCGAAAACCTCCGCAATCAGAGCGGTGATTGCCGGGACTGCAATCCGGAAGGTGCGGGTGCTGGTCGCTGGGTCGAAGGGTTTGGGAGGTGTGACAACCCGTTGGATGCTGCGCAGGATTGGCCGCACGTCTTTGATCAAGCTTTCTGCGAAAGGCGATGGCTGCATCTTACCCCCAACCTTCACCATCAGCGGGTCGTCCACTTGGTCGCGTAGGCGCGCTAGCGCGTGACTGACCGCGGAGGGCGTCTTGTTCAGGCGGGTCGCAGCCTTGGCGACGGACCCTTCATCCATCAGCGCTTCAAACGTCACAAGCAGATTGAGGTCGAGCCGGTGGAGGGGGATCATGGTGTCAATTCCCGCCCCATGCGTGCCGCCACAAGCGCTGTCGCTTCCAAGTGGGCCTCGCGATACGCACCCATCACAAGATTACGCATCCACACCATCGCCGGATCGTTTGCCGTGCGCGATGACCAGAAGAAACGCACGCGGAACGGTGGCATAGGGTTTATGGCTGGAAGCGGCACCAGCCCGTAAGTCTGCATGTCCCATGCCATGATTTCGGGTGGAAGGGTTGCGATCAGATCCGTTGAGGCAAGCAGGGGTCCGACTGCCGAAAACTCTGAAATCCGTGCAGCGATCCGGCGTTCGGGCTTTGGCGCAGGTGACGCCTCATCAACCGGACTGCGTGCTGCGTTGGTAATCGCAACTTTGATATGGCCATAGTGGTTCCAGGCTTCTGGCCCCCATTGCTTGATCACCGGATGTCCTGCACGCACAAAGCTCGTGAATTTCATCGGCGGCATGTCTTGTTCATCTACGCCATCAGGCAAGACGCTGTCACCGCCAAGATTTGCGAGGTCGATGTGCCCTTCGGCCACGGCGGTGGTCAGCTTATGAGGCGCTGCCAGCCAGTCAATGTTGATGCGCGGTGCCTCTTCCAGAATACGGTTTGCGACAGTCGACAAGACTTTGGCAGACACCGGGCATTCGATGCGAAATGTGCGGGCGCTGGTCTTGGGGTCGAACGGTTCTGGCAGTTGCAGCACCCGTTTGATCCCGCTTAGGAGTGGCCGGATATCTTCGATCAGTTGCAGGGCAAATGGGCTGGCTTGCATACGCCCCCCCACCTTGACCATCAGGGGGTCGCCGACCTGTTCCCGC
>JBCCDZ010000373.1:0-2454 GCA_039030525.1 Pseudomonadota bacterium
CAGCTGCACGGCCGGCGCCGTGCGAGGCAAGAGGGCCATTAAACGCAGCATCGGATCTGGCTGAACGCCGGTCAGCTGCTCGGTCAGTTCCAGATCATGCAAGGCTGCGGCGCCTTGATGCTCTGATAGCACAGCATCGAGGACACCGCTCTCGCCCATCGCTTCGACCGCGATCCGGGGTCGCGGCGCGCCGAGCAGCTTTTTCAATTCTTTCCAGATTCGCTCTCGCGCGATTTTCGCCAAGCCGTCGCGTTGCCGCTGACAAGCTGCAAGGCCGTCAGCATCGATCCCCGCGCCGTACCAGGCATTAAATCGGAAAAAGCGCAAAATCCGCAAATAATCTTCGCGCAGCCGTTGGTCTGCATCGCCAATAAAAATGACTTGACCCGCCAAAGCATCTTCATATCCGCCACCGACAGGGTCAAAAATCTCGCCATCCGGCGCGGCGTAGAGCGCGTTGAGGCGAAAATCGCGGCGCTGCGCGTCTTCGGTCCAGTCCTCGGTGAACGCCACCACAGCACGCCGCCCGTCGGTTTCAACATCGCGGCGCAGGCTGGTAATCTCAAACGGCTCGCCCTCAATCACTGCGGTCACGGTGCCATGCTCAATCCCGGTCGGGATGGCGCGTATGTTCGCGCGCTCGAGGGCCGCTAGCGTTATCTCAGGGATAAGCTGCGTTGCGATATCGATATCGTCGACGGGGCGACCCATAATCGTATTTCTGACGCATCCGCCCACAAAGCGCGCGCAATCGGGCTGTTCAGCCTCTAACGCATCAATCACTTGTCGCGTCGCGGCTGCTTTAAGCCAATCAGCGTTCAGTGGTTTCAATAGTCTCTGTCGCCTCATTGGCCGTGTCGGGCACCGCGTCACACGGAATTTTCTCGGCTGGGATCATGCGACCATCGATGATTTCCGAGGGTTTATAACATGGTTCGCCACCAACCCGGTCGAGGACGATCAGCACCAGCCAGCCACCTAGAGCCAATCCCAGTCCAGCCCCGAACAAAGCCCGGATCGGCCACGGCTTGCGGCCGTCTTGCTCAGCTTCGGTAATCGCAATGCGATAAATGCCAAACAGAATAAATGGCAGGAAAAACAGAACCATTTGTAACAGTATTCTTGGTCCCACGCGTATCTCCTCAGGTCTCGTACAGGTTCATATATAGATCACGAATGATCCCAGCCGTCACACCCCAGATGCGAAAGCCTTGCCATGGCATTTCTATATATTGGCGGTGTTTGCCTTTATAAAAGGCTGTCCCGGTCTGATGATTGGCCGCATTGAACAAATAATCGAGCGGCGCTTCGAACACATCAGCGACCTCGGTCGGGTCAGGCCGGGCTTCAAAATCGCTCGGCAAGACCCCTACAACAGGGGTGATTCGGAACGCTGTTCCGGTGACATAAGGCGCTGCGCGCGCCACCAGATCGACGTTTTGAGGCGCAACCCCCACTTCTTCTTCCGCTTCGCGTAAGGCCGCTGCGACCGCATCGGCGTCCACCGCATCAATCTTACCGCCCGGAAATGCGACTTGTCCCGGGTGTGATGCCATCGTGTCAGGGCGCTGAGTCAGCAAGGCTGTTGGGCCGTCGGGGCGCGGAATCACCGGAATCAGGACGGCCGCAGGTCGGATCGTGCTCAAGCGATCATCATCGACAAAATCCAGATCACCAACTTCCGGTAATTGCCCTTCGCCCTGAATGGGATCGAGCCGATCGCTGGCGCGCGACAGAAAGTCTTCAAGTGTTGTGAAACTCATCAGGCAGCCGGCCCCAATTCAAAAAAGTGGCCGCGAGACCAGACGCCAAGTTGGCCGGCACACCCTTCATAGGCTTCTGACATTTCTGCAAGCTCGTAAAAGACCGGGCGTGACAGTTTCGCCTCTAATCCACCCCGCACCAGCACATAAGGACTGGGCTCCTGCGTTTCAGGATCGGTCTCGACACGTAGCGGCGATTCTGTGTCGGCGGCCACGACATCGCCAAGATTGGTCGAGAATGCCAGGACTTGATCGCGTCCAGCCGCACCGACGCGGTCGACGCGTATGGCCACAAAGGGCGCATCCTCAACGTGTACAATGACTTTCTCATATGGCGTGACGAGATAAATCTCGCCATCCTCATCCTTGCGCAGAATGCGGGAAAATAGCTTCACCAGCCGCGCTCGCTTGATTTTCGACCCTTCATGCCACCATGAACCATCGGCACGAATTTCCATCTGAATATCAGTGCAGTTCTGCGGATTCCACAGGTGAACGGGCGGCAAGGGTCCATCCAGGCCATCCGGCGCGATCTCTCGCAGGACTTGTTCTAAGGAAATGACAGAATTTCCATTAGATTTCATGTGGTGCTCCGCCATCTTCTCGCCTAGACCTAGTGCGACTGATGTAGATAGTGAAGATGGAGTGCTCATGGCAGAGGACAATCCAGCGATTGTTTTAGAGGCAGAAG
>JBCCDZ010000374.1:0-2443 GCA_039030525.1 Pseudomonadota bacterium
GTGACCGGTTTCTTCGGCGGCATGGGCGGCTGTGCGATGATCGGTCAATCCATGATCAATGTGAAATCGGGCGGACGCACGCGCTTGTCTGGTCTTTCCGCTGCGCTCTTCTTGTTGGCGTTCATATTGATTGGATCGCAGTGGATCGAAATGATCCCACTCGCTGCTTTGGTCGGGGTCATGTTCATGGTCGTGATTGGAACCTTTGCCTGGAATAGTCTTCGCATCATGTCGAAGATCCCTTGGACAGATGCCTTTGTGATCATCCTGGTCACCGGGGTGACGGTTTGGCAGGATCTCGCCGTGGCTGTTGTGGTTGGGGTGATCGTGAGCGCGCTGGCTTATGCCTGGAACAATGCCAAGCGTATCCGCATCATCCAGCGCGATTCCATACGAACACCAGGCGCAACGGTTTATGAGATTGAGGGACCGCTTTTCTTTGGATCAACCAGCGGATTTGCCGAACTGTTTCATCCCGAAGAAGACCCGGATGTCGTGATTGTCGACTTCATGCGATCCCGCATTGTTGATCAGTCAGCATTGCAAGCAATCGAGGACTTGGCTGCGAAGTACAAATCAAAAGGCAAGACGCTCAAATTGCGTCACTTATCGCGAGACTGCCACCAACTGCTCCGTAAAGCTGGCCAATTGATGATCGATAGCGTCGACGACCCAGACTATGAAATCGCCGCGGACTATAATGTTCGCACCGGGATTTTCGGGGGTGGACACTAGGTCACCTCTGGACCCGCATTCGGGCCCGCGTTACGCCGGAGTATGACTGAAACTGTAAGAACAAAAGTGATGGGCGGGGTTGGTTATCTGACGCTCAACCGTCCCGAGGCGCTGCACGCCCTCAATTTGGAAATGTGCGAGACAATCCTCGCCGCGCTGCAAGTCTGGGCGCAAGATCCGCACGTTGAGATGGTTGTCATTGATCACGAAGACGGTACTCGCGGCTTCTGTGCGGGCGGTGACATCGCGATGCTGCGCGAAAGTGGGCTAACCGACGGACGCCAGGCCCGCGCATTCTTTGCGGAAGAATATCGCATGAATGCTGCGATCAAGGCGTTTCCGAAGCCTTATCTAGCGATCATGGATGGGGTGACCATGGGTGGAGGTGTCGGGCTGTCCGTACATGGCTCGCATCGCATCGCCACGGAACGCACGCTGTTTGCGATGCCAGAAACTGGGATCGGGCTTTTTCCAGATGTTGGTGGTGGATGGTTCTTACCGCGCCTGAGAGGAGAGTTGGGCACTTGGCTGGCGCTGACTGGTGCTCGGTTGAAAGGCGCGGATGTGGCCGCAGCGCGCGTCGCGACACACTTTTTGCCGTCGGAGCTGATACCAAATCTGAAAGCGCAAATCTTGGAAGCGGACTTTTCAGTTGGCGCCGCTGAAATGCTGGGTGAAATTCTCTCTCGCCTGACTCATACAGTCCCTGCAGGTAGCTTTGAGGGCCATGCGCCGACGATCGACACTTGTTTCAGCGGTGATCGCGCCGAAGAGATTGTTCAAAATCTGGAAGCGGACGGCACGGACTGGGCCATTGAGCAAGCAAAAGCGATCCGTCAAAAATCGCCTGAGACCGTCAAGGTCGCGCTTCGCCAGGTTAGAGACGGCGCGGCCTGTGAAACCTTTGAAGACAATATGCGAATGGAGTACCGGATTGGATGGCGCAAAGTTCAGTCACCGGATTTCATTGAAGGGGTACGCGCTGTGATCATCGATAAGGATCACGCTCCGGCCTGGTCGCCCTCGACCTTAGAGGATGTCACTGACGCTCATGTCGAGACGTTCTTTCAGCCTCTTGGTGAAGACGAGCTTCGTTTTGAGTGAGCTGCGATCCGATCTGGAAGCCTGGTGCGCGTCTTACATAAAAGCCTTCCTCGCATGGGACGCAGACGCGATCGCTGCACATTGGGCGTTCCCCGCGCTGACCACTCAGGCAGGACGATCGTTCGTTTTCAAGTCGGCCGAGCATTTCGCAATCAACACTCAGCGCCTGCTGGACTTTTATAAGTCGCAGCAGGTATTTCAGGTCGAGCGTGTGGTCACGGACCTGATGCCCCTGAGCGAAACTGCGGTCAGCCTCAAAGTAAGTGATCGCATGAACGCGGCAGACGGAACTGAGATAGCCACATGGCAAGCCGCATACGTTCTGCAGAAACGCGATCAATCTTGGCGCGCGATCGCAGCGATCGCAGACGGAGAGGTTGCCGCTTGGGCGGCGCGCGGAACGCCGCTTGGGGGCTAGGCCATACCGCCGGAGGCGATATGATAAATATAAATCCCAGCATCGCGAATATCGAATACAAACGAGAACAGGATGACACCCGTCATGGACGCCGCCCAAAACCGGAACATGGGTGGATGCCTGGGGTTCGAAAATGGAATGTTCTTTAGCAATAAGCATAGGGCAGGGGTCCAGAATACGAGATGA
>JBCCDZ010000375.1:0-2432 GCA_039030525.1 Pseudomonadota bacterium
GCCTATGACGCTGCCATTGCCAGCGATGGTTCAGGCGCGTTCCTGTTGCAGATTGTCGGACTGGTTGACGATCCATTCGCTGTCGCGTGAGTGCCCTCTCATGCTGTCCCAAGCTTTTTCATCCGGTTGGCGCCTTCAGCCTATATCGAAGACATCGTCCACATGACGCGCGAAGAAGAATTGCCGTATCGTGCGATGTTCGATGACCTGGCAATCGCGCATGATTTGACCCCAGGCATGGGTCTGACGTGGCCGCAACTCGCGCCTCACCGCGTGCGAAACGCCGATTGCGTGAATGTCTCGCTGTCTTGTGAGTTCATGACATGGAGCGCTCTTGCGAATGCGAATGCGGCGTACACGAACGGATTGTTGCGTCGCGGCTTAAGCGTCTCTCAGCAAATATCCGGTGAGGTGGGCCCTGCCACATTCGCCAAAGCGGCCTTTGCTCAAGCCCATAAAACCATGTCCGGGCGAAGCCCACGCGTGTCTCCCACGCCGATCACGTTCGAGCTGGATGTAACCAGAGAAAATTGCGTCCGGCCGCTCTGGGCGTGAGCCGCTTACTTAAAAACGTTAGTCGCCTTTGAAACGCGGATCACGTTTCTCAAGGAACGCCTGAATGGCTTCGGCCTGATCGGTGGTTGTCGTCGCATACGCAAACTGATCGCGGTCCATGAAGCTGGTCGCATGACCGAGGGGATTGGCCGCGACATTGATCGCTTGCTTGGTCATACGCAAAGCAATTGGTGGGACTTTAGCGTAGCGGGCCGCGAGTGCCAGCGCGCCCTCCAATACCGCACCGGTTGAAGTCACTTCGTCAGCAAGCCCCCACGCCAACGCAGTACTGGCAGGACAAGCCTCGCCCAAGATTGTGAATTGCTTGGCGCGGGACGGTCCTACCAAAGCCACGGTGCGGGGATTGGTCTGCCAGCTCATATTCATGCCGAGCGGAATTTCCGGCAGTCGGAAGAACGCATCTTCAGCCACGATGCGATGATCGCACGCCACCGCCAGAGCGACGCCGCCGCCAATGCAATAGCCTTCGATTGCCGCGATCGTAATCTGCTCCAGCGCTTCCCAGGCCGCACACATGTCTGGACCTAGTTTGAGGGACTGGCGTTGTTCAAGACGCGGCTTGTGTCGCATCTCTGCGCGGTCAGGGTCTTTTAGATCAGCGCCTGCCGTGAACGCGCCGCGACTGGTCAGAACGACAATGTTGGATTCAGTATCAGAAATTAGAAATTGAGCGGCATCGATCAATGCCTGCATCACTTTCAGAGACAGCGCATTGCGGCCGTCACCCCGGTCCAGCGTAACAATGGCGATGGTGCCATCGCGGGTCAGTTCGACGCTGTCTCCGAACGTCTTGTTCATCTGCTCTTCGCAACATTCGCCACGCGCTGCAGCGGCTCCTTGTGCTGAATATAACCCGCTTCTTTCGGGATATGTAGACAAGGGGATCCATCATCATCCTTTCCGACCACTGGAAGTACGGTCACTACAGGTTCGGATGCAAATCGGTTCAGGGCGTCAGCCGTGCTTGCTGTCTCTGCCAGTTTGCCAAGATTCATTCGGGTCGGGAAAATTATCGTGGCGGTGCCGGCCTCTTCCATATCGAGGGCCTGCTGAGGATCGAGCCAGACCGCTTCAGTCGTTTCGCGGCCATCCTGTTCGGCGACCTGGTCCGGCGGCGTCGCCGCGAGATAGAAATGCGTGTCGAACCGTTTGGGCATCATGGTGGGTGTGATCCAGTGGCCGAAATGTACCAATGCATCGAGCGCCAGAACGAGGTCGTGTTTTTGGATAAGCTCAAGAAAACTCTGTTCTCTTCGATCAACCGCGCCGCGCATTGGATTGAGGGTTTCTGCGATTTTCGAACCGACTAAGGCAGCGCCGGATCCGCGTGCAGATTTCGGCCGTGCGAGTATGATCCCAGCTTCTTCATAAGCTTCGCGAATAGCAGAAATACGAGCGGCTTGTTCGACCCCCGCATAATCCCCATCGGTCCAATCCGCCCAGGCGGCATCGCTATCCTCATCATTTGCCTTGCCACCTGGAAAGACCAGCGCGCCAGAGGCAAAATCTATTTCATAATGGCGCTTGACCAATAGCACCTGCAATCCGGGCTCATCTCGCAACAATAAGATCGTCGCGGACAAGCGTGGTGGGGCTGAATCAGACATGGGCACTCCGCGGAACAACTCGATCAAATTTGACACAAATCATCACGCCGTCATCCGCGTGAGTACACCTATGTTTTTATAGGTAAGGCGCTTGTCGCAACGTCACGGACGCAGAATGCGCCCCACACAATATCATCAACACGATGCCGCTAGCCCGGCGCCCGTCCGAAATCGTCTCCTGCCCGTCATGCACTTGGAGACAGGCGAAGCCGTGTTGCTGTTTGCCGAAACCGAGAAACGCTTCGAAGA
>JBCCDZ010000376.1:0-2430 GCA_039030525.1 Pseudomonadota bacterium
CGGCGCGTTTGAGGGCGGGGAGGAAGGCGCGGGCGGAATAATAGACGCCGTACCAGCAGACCCCGAATGTCCGTTCCCAGACATCACGCGGCATGTTTACAAAACTACCGCCGCCGCCAATGCCAGCATTATTGAACAAGAGATGGATGTGATCAGTATCGTGTTGTTCCAGCGTGTCGTCTCGAAAGGCACTGAGCTGGTCTTCAATCGCGACATCCGCGAGAAAGCCGGTTACGCGCACGCCTTGCGGCGCGCCGTCCAATGCACGGGCGCAACTTTCATCCATATCCTCTTGAGAAATGTCGCACATGGCGACACTGCAGCCTTCAGACGCCAGCTGCTTGGTCAGCGCGCGGCCAATGCCGGTCCCGCCACCGGTAATGACTGCGAGTTTTCCACTAAAGTCCTGCATAACTTATCCTCCCAAGATGCGTGTATTTTGCAGCGAGCGTAGGAGGTCGTTCAGCGCTTGCCAATCCAGACGCGAGGGTAAGGATAAGCGGCTAAGTTGACCTGACAATGTTCACGCGTTCGATCTTAGCGTCATACACGGCATCGCGAAGCAGAATGAGCGTACCTGTATGGGCTTCGGGATGCGCTTGAATGATTACTGCAGCTTCCGGACTTTCGGCGCGTCGACGTTCAATACCAGACCGGATATTGCTGATGTCATGCAGGTCGCTGCCAATGCGAATGGTGTTTGAGGCATCAACATAGATCAGAATGGCCTGCGTTTCAGGTTTCGGGCACTGGGCACAGGTTGGAGGCGGGGGCTCCAGCGCAATCGCCTTCTCCTGAATGAAGGTGGAAGTGACGATGAAGAAAATCAGCAAAATGAATACGACATCCAGCATGGGTGTCAGATCGACATTGGCTTCTTCCGAATTTGTGTTGGCTCGACCACGCATAATTGACCCTCCAGGAGGATCAGTATGTCATATTATGACAATATGTAAACTCGTTACATATTTCAGCTGAAGTTCTGACTTCAGCTTTGGCAATTCTGGGTCTTGTCCATAACGCCGAGATGGTTCACCCGGCCCGTGCCATTGTCGACGTCGAAATAGATGTCGCCATAATCATAGATAGTGGCGTTGCCTTTGGTGACCACGCAATCGGGCACACCGAAGGCGGCGCGTGCGCGGATTTGTTCGCTGCCCTTGGCAATGCCATTCGGGGTTTGGAACCGGCTATCATGAACAATGATCCAATAGACTTTGTCATGCGCAGCGACGGTGAGGCCATCAAACACATAGGTGGTGGCGGCTGTTCCTGGAATGGGAACGGTGCGATTGGGCACGCCTTTAAGGGCCAGGAGCTGGTCGAGTGGCATGCCGATTTCGACATCCCCGACGCGTTCGCCGGGAATGATCCGATTGTCATTCAGGGTGAGCGGACTGCTGGCGCATGCCGCAAACATGGACAGGCTCGCCAGTAAAGCGATGGATCGAAAAGGACTCATAGAGATTAGCTTTCAACTGCTCGCCCCCGCAGCATTTGCGCTTCTAAACACCGCAAATCATTGATTTTGTCGAGACTCGCGCGCGTGAACTCTCTGTCAGGTTTGTCTCAAGCCGGCGCAGGCACAGTGACATCGCCCCAGACGATGAAGTGCGGATTGTCATAACCGCGTGCTGTCTTGCCATATAAGAGGGGCGCACCGTCGGTTTCTGTCACCCGTGCGCCAGCCGCTTCCGCGACCGCTTGGCCGGCCGCAGTATCCCATTCCATGGTGCGGCCATGGCGAGGATAAAGGTCTGCTTCGCCCGCAGCAATCAGGCAAAACTTTAGCGAAGAACCTGCGGAAATAATATCTATCTCTATTGGCGAATCCAGCTGCAGAGATCTCATCGTTATGGGTATTAATCTGATCGATCGTTTCGTTCAGTTGGCTTACAATCCGGGTAATTTGATTATCTGCTTGCTGACGAATACGGTCATTTTCAGCACCGGTTTGATTGAATACTCTAACAATCTGTTGTGCGGCAACAACGGAATTTTGTTGTTGCGTAGCCGATTCCGGCGCTTCTCGTAGATCTGATAGTGACTGCTCAAAACTATCAATGGTGCCAAAAAAAGAAAATTGGTCCTCTGGTCCACCTAGCAGAATCGATAATTGCGATTGTACGTCGGCCACGATCGTGTCACGCGTGGAATCTGCTTCAGCCGCGCGCCGTGCGGCGGTTAAAGCCGCATTTCCAGCACGATCAATACTTGCCACCTCAACGCCGATACCAACGCCGGCAACGACTTTTTCGGCAGACGATACCTCGCGGCGTGCGTAGCCAGGCGTTAGCGCGTTGGAAACATTGTTTGACACGACCGCCGCCCGCCGCGAAGCGACGTTTAATCCAGAAACGGCAGCACCTAACGCTTGTGATATTGACATGGCTTATTGCAACAACACGAGTTCCCCGCGCGCTACTCCTA
>JBCCDZ010000377.1:0-2426 GCA_039030525.1 Pseudomonadota bacterium
CAAGTCGTGGCGCAGGCAGCGCATGGTCGCGCTTTTTATGAAATATATAAGTTGCGCGTCTTTATTAGGCAAGACCTTCGTCCTCCTGACTTCGAACGATCAACAAGCCAAAATCGACGCCTGCGGTTTGCCACACACATATATAACAACTCGAAATCGCCTTCAGATGAGGAAGCTCGACCATGATGAAAAAACTGCTCGCTACGGCAGCGCTCGCCTCTTTGACCCTGTCTAGAGTGTCTGGCGCAGACACGGCTTTAGTTGAGCCACACGTTCTAAGCATGATCGAAGCCGGTCAGCCGATGGAAATGGAATATAATATCAAGGCCAGTGCCTGGGTATTGATCCTGCCCATAACGGGGAAAGCCAATTTTCGCGTGACGCTGAACAAGGATACCTATGCCATTAAGAGCCACGTCAAAACGACGGGTCTGGCAGATATTCTGGTCAATTATGATCTTGAGATTGCAGCGTCCGGTTACACGCATCCGGATCGGCTCGATACATACGCTTTTGTGTCTCAGAACAAGGACGGTAAGAAGAACCGCCGTGTCGACCTGAAATATCTCAAAGATGATTTCGAAATGACCGCGACACCGCGATTTGGCAATCTTGGCGATCCGGCTGCGACCGTAGAGCAGGCGCTGGACGCCAAGGACCCGGTCACGGCATTGATCTCTTTCGCCCTGGAACCGCGTGCGGAAGGCGAAGATCCTTGCGGCGGACCGTTGAAAATCTTTGATGGCCGACAGTTGACGCATTTGCATCTCACCAATCACGGCATGACCAATGTAAAATCTGAAGCCTGGTCAGGCGAAGCCTTCGAATGTCACATCAGAATGGACAAGGTCGCCGGCTATAAAGAGGGTGAGACTGACAAGGATAATTTGTCTGGCATTGATGGCCCGCTTCGGATGTGGTTAGCGCCGCTGCCGAATGGGGCGCACGTGCCTGTGCGCATTGAAGCAAAGACTGAAGATATTGGGACTGTTACGCTTCAAGCGGCGAAACTGAACTTCACACCCCTTGAAAAATAAAGATAAAACTTGCTGAGTTGTGCGGAAAGACTATAGTGCAACCCGAACGAGCATTCCTCCCCTTGAGTGGCTCGTTCCTCTACGCACACTTACCCAGACGTGTGAGCGCCCGAATGTCCCAAACATTCGGGCGCGTTGACGACTCGGTGGGGGCTGCGTAAGCGGGCGGGATGACCCAAAAACACCTTACGCTTGTTAGCTGGAACATTAACTCCATTCGTTTGCGTTTGCCGAATGTTGAAGCCTTCGTAGCGGCCGAAAATCCGGACATTCTTTGTTTTCAGGAAATCAAATGCCAGACCGCTGAGTTTCCGGAAAAAGCCTTCAAACAGTTAGGATTTCCGCATCTGTGCGTGCAGGGTCAACGCGGTGGTCATCACGGCGTTGCGATTGCCAGCCGCAATCCGATTGAAATCCTGGACACGCCGAAGCTTTGCCGCGAAGGACATGCACGCGTGAATGCGATCCGCGTGAACGGGATAGAGGTCCACAATATCTATTTGCCGGCTGGCGGAGATACGCCGGATCCGGACACAAATCCGAAATTTGCACACAAACTGGATTTCGTGAAACGGCTGGGACGCCATTATGGCAAGCTCGCTAAGGATGACACGCCACGCGTGCTGGTAGGCGACCTGAATATCGCGCCGCATCCAAATGATGTCTGGTCACACAAGCAATTGCTGAAAATCGTCTCTCATACGCCGATTGAGACAGAGGGCCTTGAAAAGGCACGTAAAAAGGGCGGATTTACCGATATTGCGCGGCATGTGCATGAAGATGATCAGCGGCTTTATTCCTGGTGGAGCTATCGCGCCCGCGATTGGGCTGCCTCGAACAAAGGCCGACGCCTGGACCATATCTGGACCACTGAGGCGGCTACGTCGCTAACCGATTTGGACAGTTACCGGGTGCATCTTGCTTGGCGGGGCGGTTGGAAACCGTCAGATCATGCGCCGATCAGCGTGCGCATCGCGAAACCTTAAGCGGCTTTCTTTATTGGTGAATTTTCGGATTCCAGGCGATCCACCATGTCACCGACCGTGATCACGTCTGCGCCGGACTGTTCGATCGCCGACAGCAAGCGCCCATAGGCTGCAGGCTGCACGCCCCAAGGTGACGGACGCTCTCGAACATCATGCGTGAAGATGATCAACCAGCCATCTTGTTGCTGAAGGAGCTGCAGCTCCTGCAAAGCGCGCGCAACGCCGCCTTGATTGTCCTGCAATCCGCAGGCTTTCAGCATGTTCAGGTCGATATTGCCGCTATTCAGACCAGGCTTGACCCCGCGCAGGGCAGGCCCTGCCTGTCCCATCAAGCGTTTGGTCGCCAGATCGACAGACCCAAACGGAAACGCGAAAGACCGGGTATCGTGAATGCCGTGCGCGC
>JBCCDZ010000378.1:0-2409 GCA_039030525.1 Pseudomonadota bacterium
CCATTAAGCACGGGGTCTTTATCATATTTGAAATGAACTTTATCAAACTCAATAACATCTTGAAAACCAGCTAAGGTTTGTGCGTCTGAAGTATCCTTTATATCTGGCTCTGTATCTATGGCGCTCTTCCATCTTTTCGAGGCCTTCTTCTGTAAAGACCACAGAGCGCATTTTCTCATCCAGATCGATGTCCTCATCGTCCAGGTCTGGGATAAGCTTATCGACGGTGCGATAGAGTTCTGAACGATCATCGGTCGGACCGGATATGATCAACGGTGTTCGCGCTTCGTCGATCAGGATGGAGTCAACTTCATCAACAATCGCATAGGCGTGCCCACGCTGGACCATTTGATCCAGCGAATATTTCATATTGTCGCGCAGATAGTCGAACCCGAACTCGTTATTGGTGCCGTATGTAATATCGCAGGCATAAGCGTCGCGCCGGTCTTCATCAGACATCCGGCCACCGCCAGGAACTTCACCCCGGATAACGCCGGTGGTTAGTCCGAGGAAACTGTACAGCTTGCCCATCCATTCTGCATCACGCGCCGCGAGATAATCGTTCACGGTAACGACGTGGACACCGTTTCCGCCAAGCGCGTTGAGATAGACCGGCAGCGTCGCCACCAGAGTCTTGCCTTCACCGGTCCGCATTTCAGCATTCGCGCCATTGTGCAGCACCATGCCACCGAGCAATTGCACGTCAAAATGGCGCATGCCGAGTGAGCGTTTCGCGGCTTCGCGAACAATGGCAAAGGCTTCGTCGAGGATATCATCAAGGGTCGCACCGTCCGACAAACGCTTGCGAAACTCATCCGTCTTAGCCCGCAGGGCCTGATCAGAGAGCGCTTCAATCATTGGCTCAAGTGTGTTGATTTTTTGCACACGGCGGCGCAAAGGCTTGAGCTTGCGATCGTTTACGGAACCGAAGAACTTCTGAGCTACAGACAACATCGAAGGGGATACCACACTGTTTGAATTGACCCTAGAAACCACGAAAATCTTTCTAGGGGGTGGACGCGCTGTCATGCACGCCCGCAACAAGTCTCTCGACCACCACCTCATGCGGACTTAAGAACGCCGCAAACCTGTGTCAATTAGCCGAATGCGTCAAAGGAAGGCGTGAAATGCCAATAAATCCTCGTTCGATCGGACTTTTATCACTTCTTGGGCTGTCTGTCCTCGGTCTAAACGCCTGCGCCCCTGAAACAAACGCCGTCGCGCCCCCAGCGAGCATAGACAGCGCGACCGCTGCATTGGTGAATGGGGAAGCCATCTTTATTCGCGATGTTGAGCTGGAAGCCGTGGCACAAGGCATGATTGAGCCAGGGTCTGATTTCAGCACATCCCATCCAGATTTTCCGCAAATTCTCGAACAATTGATCGATCAGCGCCTGCTGGCCCAGGAAGCTGTGCGCCGCGGATTGGATCAGCAGCCCGATGCAGCACGTCGACTGGCGGCCGGACGCGAGCGCTTATTGGGCAATATTCTGGTTGAAAGCCTGGTCGCCACCGAAGTCACCGAAGCGGCGATTGACCGGATGTATGAAGAACAGGTCAAACTTCAGCAGCTTGATGATGAAGTGCGCATCCGGCGAATTGTTGTTGAGACCGAAGCCGCTGCATTGGTGATCCGCACTGAACTGATGGACGGGCGTGATTTTGCCGAAGCGGCGCTCGAATATTCAACCGATTTGCGAACGCGGCTTGAGGGCGGCGACCTCGGCTGGGTCAAGCCAAATGAAATGGGCGACCCGGACGCGGCAATGATCGGCAACACAATCACCGGCGGCTTATCCGAGGTCTTCCAAACTGAATTGGGGTGGACCCTTCTGAAAGTCGATGAACGCCGGACCACGCCGCCGAAGACCAAAGCCGAAATGCGACCCGAAATCATAACGTTCATGACCTTTACGCAAATCAGCGACATCCTGCGCGAACTGAGGTTTTCCGCGAACATCCAGCAACGGGATCCGCTGGAAATTCTCCAGGACGCCGAAGCCGCTGAAACCACGCCGAGCGCAACTGAAACAGACGAATAATGTTCAAACCTTCTCCCTTTGCCCCGGTCACGTTTCCAATCCTGCCGGATATCCAGGGCGTGCGCGCCGCCACCGGATCGCGTGGTTTTTACGCCGCGCGCGGCATCAAGCGTGATGACGTATTCCTGTTTGAGTTTGCGCCCGGTACGACCTGCGCCGGCGTGTTTACGCGATCGACAACCGCCTCAGCGGACGTGATCTGGTGCCGAGAAGCCCTCCAGACAGGGATGAGGCAAGCGCGCGCCCTGGTCGTAAATTCTGGTAATTCCAACGCTTTTACCGGGCCCAAGGGTGTGATGAAGAATGACGCGACGCTGGCGGCCATAACCACCGCGCTAGAGATTCCAAAAGCGCACTGCTTTCTGGG
>JBCCDZ010000379.1:0-2401 GCA_039030525.1 Pseudomonadota bacterium
AAGATGGAAGAGCGCCTGACCAAGGATGGCATTATTGAAGGCTCCCTTTGGGACCCATCCAATGTTTCCATCGTGCACCATTCAAATCAGGCGCTGAAGGCGCATAAACTGTTCCATCGCGACAAGGACTATATCGTCAAGGATGATCAGGTGATGCTGATTGACGAGTTTACCGGTCGAATGATGGAAGGCCGCCGCCTCTCGGAAGGCCTGCATCAGGCCATCGAAGCGAAAGAGAATGTCGACATCAAGCCTGAGAACCAGACTTTAGCGTCGATCACCTTCCAGAATTATTTCCGCCTTTATGAAAAGCTCGCCGGCATGACCGGCACGGCCATGACTGAAGCCTCTGAATTTGCCGACATTTACTCGCTGGCGACATTTGAACTGCCGACCAATAAGCCGATTGAGCGTCTTGACGAAGACGATGTCGTTTATCGCGTCGCTGGCGCCAAGTATAAAGAGATTGTCGAGGAAGTCCGCGAAGCCCGCGCCAAAGGTCAGCCGGTTCTGCTCGGAACGGCCTCTATCGATAAGTCAGAAGTCGTGTCGACCTATCTCACGGCCGCGAAAATTCCACACAAAGTGCTGAATGCGCGTCACCACGCCCAGGAAGCTGAAATTGTTGCGGATGCGGGTGTTCCCGGCGCAGTTACAGTGGCAACCAATATGGCGGGTCGCGGAACCGATATTCAGCTCGGCGGCAATCTCGATATGCGCATCGCAAAATCGGTGCAGGAGCATATTGAGAAGACGGGCAACGAACCGTCAGAAGGCGAGCTGCAACTGATTACGGATCAACTCAAGGCAGAGGTCGAAGTTGCAAGACAAAAAGCGTTGGCAGCGGGCGGGCTTTATGTGCTCGGCACCGAGCGCCATGAAAGCCGCCGCATCGACAATCAGCTACGGGGCCGAACTGGGCGGCAGGGCGATCCAGGCCGATCGAAATTCTTCATCTCGGTTGATGATGACTTGATGCGGGTTTTTGCGGCTGAACGTCTGAATTCGATCATGAAAGGCCTCGGCATCAAGGAAGATGAG
Organism: Pseudomonadota bacterium; assembly: GCA_039030525.1. Lineage (GTDB taxonomy): Bacteria > Pseudomonadota > Alphaproteobacteria > Caulobacterales > Hyphomonadaceae > Henriciella. The sequence goes on from JBCCDZ010000379.1 coordinate 1,042, forward strand.
GGCATTACCCATCCCTGGATGAATAAAGCGATTGAGACGTCGCAAAAGAAAATCGAAGCCCGCAATTTCGACATTCGCAAAAATGTTCTGAAATATGACGACGTCATCAACGATCAGCGTAAGGTGATTTTTGAGCAGCGCATCGACTTCATGCATGCCGACAGTGTCCTCGACGAGATCGAAGACATGCGCGAACAAGTGATCGATGGCATGGTGGCGCACCATATGCCTGAGAAAGCCCATGCTGAGCTTTGGGATACGGAAGGTCTTCGCGAGCGTTGTGTCGAAATGCTTGGCCTGGAATTGCCGATTGCAGAATGGGCCGGCGAAGAAGGTGTTGCGAACGTTGAAATCGCGGAACGAATTCGCGACGCCGCGAACGCGACGTATAAAGCCAAAACGGACATGGCCGCGGATGGTCAATTCCGCATGGTAGAGAAACAGATCTTGCTACAAGTCCTGGATGGCCGCTGGCGCCAACACTTGCAGCAGATTGATCAATTACGCTCGGTGATTCACTTGCGCTCTTACGGTCAGCGTAATCCGCTAAATGAATTCAAGGAAGAGGCTTTCAAGCTGTTCTATGACATGCTGTCAGAGATGCGACTGGAAGTGACTCGCTGGCTGATGACGGCGCAAGTTCAGCCGCCCCAGCCGCGACCGGTTCCGTCGGCACCGCAGCCAACGTTTGAGACCAGCCTTGATCCAGATACCGGCGAAAACCAACAGCGGGGGACGCCACAAGCTTTGGCGGAACAAGCGCCACATTCCATGGTGGCTCAAGCCGAAGAGAGTTGGAAAAATACGCCTCGGAATGCGCCGTGCCCATGTGGATCTGGCAAGAAGTACAAGCATTGCCATGGCCTGTTGACGGCGAACGTGAAGGGCGCCTAGGCGCCCTTACCGAAACCAGCTCTAAGAGCCGGCTGTCCACTCTGTATCCGGTCCTTCGGACAGATGGTTCGCAACATATTCCCGTAGCGCCAAAGTTAGCGCATTAGCATCACCTTCTAAGCGATCCGGCGCGATCAATGGGCCGAAGGTCATCTCGAACGAACTGCCACGCTTGTTCAGCAATTCATGGAACAAAGTGATGTCCCGCAGCTCGCCGTTCACTTTCGAAAAGAAATAGTAGAGCCACGAATTCTTGGCTTGAAGATTAAGCGGCTGAACCGGGGCCTTATGCTTGCGCGCCAAACTGACGGCTGTGGGCATCCAATCCTGTTCCGTTAAAACGCCATCAATTTTCTTGGCCAATTTGCCGGATGGAAAAATGACCACGCACTTTTCGTCGGCAAAGGCCTCTTTCGCCAGTCTTAGCGTTTCGCGTGTTTTTGCGGGGGAGCGTTTGTCGACGACC
>JBCCDZ010000380.1:0-2394 GCA_039030525.1 Pseudomonadota bacterium
CGTGGTCACCGATCTTGGTTTTCAGGAATATACGCAAACCGAAAAGTCGATGTTTGACGTGTTCGCGATCACGGGCGCCCTGATGTTTGGCACGGCAGGCTTGCCGCATGTGATCATTCGCTTCTTCACAGTTCCAAGCGCCAAAGCGGCACGCCTGTCCGCTGGCTGGGCTCTGGTCTTTATCGCCGCACTCTACACGACGGCGCCTGCGGTCGCGTCGTTTGCGCGACTCAATTTCATCGATACGGTCAATGAAAGCACTTATATCGCCGCTGACGAAGATTATGATACTCGGGCAGCCGAAATAGAGGCCGCAGGCGGAACGCCAATTCCAGAATGGTACGGAGACTGGGAGGTCACCGGGCTCATCGGATTTGAGGATAAGAATGCCGATGGCATCGTCCAATTCCGCGGGCCAAATGCTCCCGATGGTCTTGAAAACGAAGTCGTGCCATTCAGTGCCGACATCCATGTCCTCGCCAACCCGCAAATTGCGCAACTGCCCGGATGGGTGATTGGGCTTGTCGTCGCTGGCGGTCTTGCAGCCGCGTTATCGACCGCCGCTGGTCTGCTGATGGTGATCTCATCGGCGATCAGTCATGATATCTGTCGGCGAACCCTGTTCACAGATATGGATGACAAGACAGAGCTTCGAGTCGCGCGCGGCGCGGCTGCGGGGGCTGTTGTGGCGGCAGGCTTGCTGGGGATATACTCTGCCCAACTCGGCTTCGTGGCGCAGGTTGTCGCCTTTGCTTTCGGCCTCGCGTCAGCCTCCTTGTTCCCGGTCATCTTCCTGGGCATTTTCTGGAAGCGAATGAACAAGGAAGGTGCGATCGTAGCCATGCTGTTCGGCCTAATCTCGACATTCGCCTATATCGTTTATTTCAAATTTGGCGGTGGTACAGCGGATCAATACCTGTTCGGCGTCTCGCCTGAAGGCATCGGTTTCGTCTTCATGTGGATTTCCGGCGCCCTCGGTATCGGGATCTCCCTGGCCACCGATGCGCCGCCTCAGGACATCCAGGATCTGGTGGAAGACATTCGAGTCCCTGGCACACGCCAGCCACACGGCATTGCGGATGCTGATATGGCGCCTTCACCAGCGGACTAAACGATCTGGCGAACCTCAAGCGGGCGGTCGATCAGGCCGCCCGTTTGCTTGAACCAAATCCCGCAAAAATTGAGTTCGATCGGCTATTCGCGCCTCATCTATCGACGAACCAAAAGATCGAAAACCGGGCAGCCTAATCCCAATGCTTACGCGACAAGAAAGGCATATGTCGAAAATTTGGGTTTTCGGCTGACTTTTTCTCCAGCTGCATTACTTGCCGCACTATGAAGATAGGTCGCCCCCACTCTTGGACACTGCTCGCGACACTTGGCGTGTTCGCATGCACGTCGGTGCCGCCTGCGCCAGAGCGTCCTGGTATGCCCGTACTCGCATCAGAATTTTCGACGTCCGAACCCGAGACCGCGACTGCTGAGCCGAGCACAATAACCTGGTGGGACACCTTCGATGACCCGATTCTGACGGGACTGGTCGAAGCGGCTTTGGCCGAAAACAGCGATATTGCGGTCTCGGCAGCGAATATTGAGATCGCACGCGCGATCCTCAATCGCCAGCGGCTCGATCGATCCTTCTCAACTTCGGCATCCGGTGACGTCGAGGCCGGACGCGCGGCGCGTGACGGTGCTGACACCGAACTGTCAGCATCAGGGCAGCTTGGCGCAACCTGGGAGTTCGACGCGTTCGGCAGTATATCCAGCACGATTGAAAGCGCCGCGCTTCAAGTCGAGCAATTGAAGGAAACTCGCCGGGACATCGCCGTCATCGTCGCTGCAGAGACCGCACTCGCCTACGTCGATTATCGCGGCAATCAAGTCCGGTTGGACGTTGCGCAATCGAATGCCGACTTGCAGGGCGAAAGTGTCGAACTCCTGAATGTGCTGTTCGAAAACGGGCGCGCGACCCGGCTCGACCTAGAGCGGGCTGAAGCTCAGTATCGAACCACATTGGCCTCGCTGCCACTATTGGAAATCAATATTCGCAGCGCGATTATCAGATTGTCGGTTCTAACAGGCCGCACCGATGGGGATATGACAGGCCTGTTCGGTACAGAGCCGGACAGACCGATGGCAATTCCCAGCCCGCCTGCAACCTTGGGAATTGGCACACCGGAGACCCTAATACGCCGGCGACCGGATATTCGCGCCGCAGAAGCCGAGATTGCTCGGCGGCTGGCTTTAGGTGACGTCGAGCGGGCGCGATTATTCCCGACACTCACCTTCAACGCCAATCTGTTATCGCTGTTTACGGAAGACAATGCCGGCGCAGAAAGTTTCGGCTTTGCAATCGGACCAGCCATCAGGTGGGAAGGCCCCGATTTGAGACGC
>JBCCDZ010000381.1:0-2325 GCA_039030525.1 Pseudomonadota bacterium
CTCTTGCACATGGCGGTGTCGGTCTTCGTGATGTGCGGCAATGACGTTCTGATTCAGCAACGGGCCATGTGCAAGTACCATACGCCCGGGCTTTGGGCGAACACCTGCTGCACGCATCCTTTGTGGGGCGAACCCGCAGAGGTCTGCGCGGATCGGCGGCTTTATGAAGAGTTGGGCCTGAAAGGTCTGCCGCTGGAATACCGCGATCAGCTGACCTATCGCGCGGATGTTGGCGGCGGTCTGATTGAACACGAGCGCGTTGACATCTTCATGTCCCGCGTGCGCACCCGCGTGGTGCCAGTGCCCAACCCCGAAGAGGTGATGGCCACCGACTGGGTCGATATGGAGGAGCTCGCCAAATGGGTCGAGCGGGAGCCCGCGCGTTTCACCCCGTGGCTGCGGATTTACCTCAAGGATTTCGAGGCGCAGATTTTCGCGAGTTAAGCGTTGGATTTGATGCCTCCGGCGGGAGTATTTCTGGACCAGAAAGAAACGCGATATCTGGCTTCTTTCTGGTCGACGAATACTCAAATCCAGGTGAGGCCAAAGGCGCGCCTGTCGGTTCTGACAGACAAGGCCGCGCAAACGCGTTAAGGCTTTCTCATGTCAATTTGGTCTCGCATATCTGAGGCGCTGTCAGCGCTGGCCAATGGCGAAAGCCTGACGCAGGTGTTTGAGCATTTGCGCACACCGCCTGAACGGTCGGTGGCCTTTGCGATTGCCGTTATTGCGTTGGGGGCCAAGATGGCCAAGGCCGATGGGATGGTCACGCGCGATGAGGTGACGGCCTTTCGCGAGGTGTTCCAGATTGCTGAGGCCGACCATGATGGCGCGGCGCGGGTGTTCAATCTGGCGCGTCAGGATGTGGCAGGGTTTGAGGAATACGCCACGCGGATCCGATCCATGTTTGGCGAAGACACCCATGCGCTGAGTGATTTGATGGAGGGGCTGTTTCATATCGCCGTGGCCGATGGGGTCTATCATCCAAATGAGGACAATTTTCTGGAACGCGTTGCGGAGATTGAAGTCTTCGATAGCGGCGATGGCGAGCTGCGTCTGACAACCGATACACGGGTCCCGGTTAGTCGGCGCTATCGACGTGCGTTGACGCCCAGGTTGGGCTAAGCCCGAGAATCAGGCGGCGCCGGTAAGCGCCGTCGCCGCAGCACCCTCAGGGCGATGGGCCGCGACAACACCATGAGAAAATACACGTAGCCGGCCAATGAGATAAAGCCGTCTGGCATGGCGAGCGCCAGGGCAATCGATACCACCGCGAAGCCTACGGAGATTGACCAACTAACGATGTCGATCCGGGTCAAGATTTCTTCCTCGGCGTTCAAGCCAAGCGCTACGCGATGCTTTAGTGCGGCGCTAAACAGTTGGCGCATTAGCAGGCACAGGGCCAGAAAACCGACCGAATAAAAAATAAACAACCAACGCAGTGTCAAATAGCCATCGATGTCGAAATTCGACGGCAGATAGCCATCGGTCAACGCGGCGAACATCGCCTCGAAAATGGCGCGGAGCGGATAAACATACACCAGAACTACGAATATCAGCGCGAGACTCAAGCGCAACGTTGCGCGATTCTCAAGCCCATAGCGCCGTGACCAAACACGATGTTGTAACCAAATCGCCATCAAAACGGCAAAACTGGCCGCAAATGACGGCACCGTCTTGGCCGCGCGGATAAGTTCATCGCCATTCGATGGTATGTCATCAAAGGAGATGACCAGCAGTGTGAGCACAAACGCGAATGCCGCATCAATAAACGTATCGAGGCGGGTGGTTTCAGCGCCGCGCAGGCGGAACTGGTCTTCTGTCACCAGCGCGGTAAGGTCTTCGTCATTCCAGCTACGGTGCGCCGTCGCGTGCGTGTTCGTCATAGAAATGGTCATCAAGATCGTGAGTGGCGGGTCTATCCTACAGGCCCCGCCACACGGGCGACCACTGCTGATAGTCATGGTCAACGTTGCGACCGTCTCGAGCCAACTGCGCCACGGCACGTGCGTTCGCGGTCTCGGTCGTAATTCGGAAAAACCGAATTGATAAGCCATTATTATCGACTTTTACTGAAGTGGGGATCTGGCTATTATTATCTCGTCTTCAGCAACCGACTCTCCTCCCCTGCGGATTGCTAAGACGCCAGTTGGCGCGCCGTCCCCCTCTCGGTCGTGCCAACGAGCGGGGCGGCGGTGATGATTGTCGGACACTCCCCCATCCGACCGGCAATGCCACCGCCGCCAGCCTACGCGGGTAGACCGACCCGTGATCGCTCTACTGAATTGCCACAACCATAACGTCGACGTTGACCTCAGCACCGAC
>JBCCDZ010000382.1:0-2307 GCA_039030525.1 Pseudomonadota bacterium
CTGTGAGCGTAATAGCCGCGCTTCGGATTCAAACTAGACAATGAGCGAGCGACCCATGTCCCGCGTATGTGAACTTACTGGCACAGGCCCGATGGTCGGACACAATGTCAGCCACTCGAATATCAAAACCAAGCGCCGGTTCATGCCGAACCTGGTGAAAGTAACCCTGCATTCAGAATCGCTGGATCAGCGTTTCTCCATGCGCGTTGCTGCAAAAGCGCTGCGCACCGTTGATAAACTTGGCGGTCTCGATGCTTACCTAGCAAAAGCCAAGGATGATGTGCTGTCTGAAAAAGCGCTGAAAATCAAAAAGAATATTGCCAAGAAGGCTGAAGAAGACGCCTAAGGCCGCCTCTTCGCTGAAAGTGACGCGCGCTTCGGTTCTCCGAGGCGCGTTTTTCGTTTGCGATTGCACGTTTCGCGAAGCGAGTTAGGGTTCACGCGTAATTTGCTAGTGGGAGAAGCGAATGCGTGTCAGCATAATCGCCGCAGCGGGACTATTTCTCGCCGCGTGTCAGGGTGTGGAAACCCCTGAAACAGCCGAGGTCGATCCACCGGTACAGACAGAGCCAAGTCTGACCGTCTATACGGGCGGCACCATCTATACCGGAATAGGGTCCGAAACCGTCGACGCCGTAACGGTAGATGAAGCCGGCCGCATAATTGCGACCAGCCCGCCAACATCGCAAGATTGGGACGAAAGCGAGGTTCAGCTGATCGATCTGGATGGCGCCGTCATGTTCCCCGGCTTCACGGACGGCCACGCTCACTTGCTTGGCATAGGCCAGCGCGAAATCACGCTCAGCCTCGAGGGAACCGCCTCAATCGCCGAGCTGGTCACGCGGATTGCGGCCGAGCTACAAGGCCTGCCGGCCGGACAGGTTCTTGGCGGGCGCGGCTGGATCGAAACCGGCTGGCCCGAAGGGCGCATGCCAAGTGCTGCAGATCTCGATGCGGTAAGTCCGGACAATCCGGTTATTCTAACCCGCGCGGACGGCCATGCCCTTGTTGCCAATAGCGCAGCGCTCGGCGCCGCTGGGGTGAACGATGACACAGCCGACGTCGATGGCGGCAAAATTGAACGCGATGCAGATGGCAAAGCGACCGGCATTCTGATCGACAATGCCATGGGTCAGGTGCTTGCCCTGATTGCCACGCCGACTGAGCAAGACATTATTCGCGCTTATGTTGTCGGTTCGAGCGCGTATTCCGCCCGTGGTTGGACCGGCGTTCACAATATGAGTGTGAATCCTGCGCATGCAGCGGTCCTCGAACGCCTGGACCTAGAAGGTCGCATGCCGCTGCGCTTGCACAACGCTTATGATCAGGAAGGCTTCGACATCGCCGCCAATCGGCAGCACGAGACCGAAACAATCACCAATCGTTCGGTAAAGCTTTATATGGACGGAGCTCTCGGATCGCGCGGGGCTCTATTGATCGAGCCATACTCGGACCGGCCCGCGACAAGCGGATTGTCCTTGATGGAACCGCAGCTCCTGTCGGACCTGATGGCGCGGGCAGCCGGCAATGATGTGCAGCTCGCAATTCACGCGATTGGCGATCTTGCCAACCGACGCATTTTGGAATCGTTCGAAGCGGGCGACTTTGCGGATGATATGCGGTGGCGTATCGAACATACCCAAATCTTGCACCCTGACGATATCGGCCGCGTTGGGACGCTGGGCCTGATCGCTTCGATGCAGCCGAGCCACGCCATCGGCGATTTGAAATTTGCGCCCGACCGTCTCGGTCCGAACCGTCTGTACGGGGCCTATGCCTGGCGCAGCCTGTTGCAGACAAATGCGATTATTGTCGGCGGCTCAGATGCTCCGGTGGAAATCGGTTCGCCGCAAATCGAATTTTATGCTGCAGTGGCGCGAAAGGATCTTGAAGGCTTCAGCACCGAGCAATGGTATCCGAAAGAAGCTTTATCCCGCGAACAGGCCCTCACTCTGTTTACGTCAGCGCCAGCTTATGCCGCCTTCCTGGAAGATGATCTCGGCACGATCGAAGTCGGCAAGTTCGCGGACTTTACAGTTTTCGATCGCGACCTGATGACGATTCCGGAAGCCGAAATCCTCGACGCCAGGACCGTCATGACGGTGGTTCACGGCGAAATCGTCTTTAAGGCCGATTAGAGGCTAACGCCCTTGGAAAGCAGGAGGACGTTTTTCGACAAAACTGTCGACGCCTTCCTTGAAGTCGAAACTGGCAAAGCTGTCCTGCATTTCCTGGTCGGCAATTTCCAGCGACCGCGCGAAGCTCTGGAAATAACTTTCGCGGATTTGCCGTTTCATAATCGCCAGC
>JBCCDZ010000383.1:0-2282 GCA_039030525.1 Pseudomonadota bacterium
CCATTGGTGAGAAATTCATTGCCCGCGCGCTTGCCAGAAACGCTCCCGCCTGTCAAAGCGCTTTTCGCTAGGTACTGTAACTAAAGGAACCACAATAACATGATGTGGACCTCGCATCCGGTGACTCAGGTCGCTGGAACTCTGCGCGCGCCTGGCGACAAGTCGTGCTCGCACTGCGCACTCATCCTTAGCGGCCTGGCCGCTGGAATTTCAGAAATCTCAGGCCTGCTCGAAGGCGAAGACGTGCTCAATACAGGTCGCGTCATGGCCGCACTTGGCGCTACGGTCGACCGCGTTGGCGACGGCGCATGGCGGGTCGTGGGCGTTGGCGAACGCGGATTACAGACGCCCCAGATTGATCTCGATTTCGGCAATTCCGGAACCGGCTCGCGGCTGATGCTCGGCGTCGCGGCTGGCTATAATCTCACCGCACGCTTTATCGGCGATGCCAGTCTGTCCGGCCGCCCTATGGGTCGGGTCCTGGATCCGTTAAGCGAAATGGGCGTCACGTATGAAGCAAGCGACGGCAAAACGCTGCCCTTGATTTTGCACGGCCGCGACGATCTCAAAGCCATCAATTACCACCCGCCGCACGCCTCCGCTCAAGTCAAATCCTGCATTCTGCTCGCGGGTCTCAACGCACACGGAACGACGACGATACGGGAATCCCGGATCACGCGCGATCATTCCGAACGCATGCTTCGCGGCTTCGGCGCCGCGGTCACGAGCGCGCGTGACGGCGCTGGCAATACGGTCTCAATCGCGGGCGGTCAGAAACTGTTTGCCCAGGATACCGTGGTGCCGGGTGATCCGAGTTCAGCCGCCTTCCTCGCAGCCGCGGCGATGATTTCGCCGCGCGGCGGGGTCGTGGTCGAGGGCATGATGTCGAATGAGACACGCGATGGATTCTATCGCGCCGCCGCTTTGATGGGGGCGCCGGTTGGCGCCGAGGATGTCGGCGATGCGGCCGGCGAACGCCTGATCGATATGAGTTTTGAAAGCGCTGACCTGAAAGGCGCAGAGATTCCCGTCGACCTGGTGCCCAGCATGATTGACGAGTTTCCCATCCTGGCCGTGCTCGCCGCCTTTGCGACCGGCAACACCGTGGTTAAGGGCGCATCAGAATTGCGCATCAAAGAAAGTGATCGGATCGTCGCTGTGGTGAACATGCTGCGGGTCAATGGAGTCGAGGTTGAGGAAACCGAAGACGGCTTCATCGTGCAAGGGTGCGCCGGGGCCGTTCCAGGGGGTGGCTTGGTCGAAACCCATCATGATCATCGCATCGCGATGAGCGCGCTGGTCATGGGCACAGCCAGCCAAAAACCGGTGAGCATTGATGATGCGGGCATGATTGCGACGAGCTATCCTGATTTCATGGCGCATATGACAGAACTTGGTGCGGCGCTTAAACAGGGGCCAGCATGATTATCGCAATTGATGGCACGTTGGCTTCGGGCAAAGGCACAATCGCGCGGCGTTTGTCGGGCTGGTATGGATTGGCGCATATGGATACCGGGCGTCTCTACCGCGCCACCGGAGTCGCGGCGCTGAATAAGGGTGTCGACTTTTCTGATGCGGCGGCGCTCGCCAATGTCGCGCGATGTCTCGATCTAAATGATTATGCTGAAGCCGAGCTTCGGTCGGCAGAGGCCGGCCAGGCGGCGTCAAAAGTCGCGGTCGTGGCCGAAGTCCGTGCGGCCTTGCTGGAGCTACAACGGGCCTTCGCGCATCAACCCAAAGGCGCCGTCCTGGATGGCCGCGATATTGGCACCGTGGTCTGCCCGGACGCAGATGTGAAACTCTGGGTTGATGCCCGCGTCGAGGTGCGGGCCGAACGGCGCTGGACGGAGCTCACGGAAAAAGGCGAGACGCTGACGCTCGACGAAATGATCGCACAACTCCAGGAACGCGACGCGCGCGATCGTAATCGCAAAGATGCCCCTATGGTCGCAGCCGCAGATTCAGTCTTGATCGATACATCCGACCTGACTATAGACGCGGCTGTGGATAAAGCACGGGCGGCGGCAGATGCCGTTATCGCCCAAAAATCTGAGCGTTCTGAGCCGTAAGGCTCAAATCTAAAAACGCTTAATAGCTTATCCCTGACATCGCAGCGACATCGGACCAGGCGCATCGTGCAACTGGCCGTGAACCCCGTCATGACTGCGCATCTGGAGGAGCGAGATGAACGCGGTGCTGTCGGTTCACCCGGAGGACATGGACGTCACCGTCCAGCCCGGCATCACCCGCAAACGCCTGAACGAGGAGTTACGCGACACCGG
>JBCCDZ010000384.1:0-2276 GCA_039030525.1 Pseudomonadota bacterium
ACACCACTTGCCATAGCGTCGGTTCGCCAACCCAGACCGCATCCGGTCGGGCGCCATCAGCAACCATCTGGTCAATCATCAGGGGCGCGCCCTGACAGCCGACTTCTTCATCAAAGGAAAATGCGAAATGCACGGGCCGATCCAGATCAAGTTCCGCGAACGCGGGCGCATAAGCCAGACAGAGTGCGATAAAGCCTTTCATGTCGCAGGTGCCGCGTCCAAACAGCTGTCCGTCAATTTCTGTCATTGAAAACGGGTCGGTATGCCAGTCTTGCCCGTCGACGGGAACGACGTCAGTATGACCCGACAAGACCAGACCACCGGCGCGGTCAGGACCAAGGCGGGCCCAGAGATTGGCTTTGTCGCCCGCTGTGTTCGAGATGCGCCGACACGCCGCGCCGAGCGGCGCGAGCTGGTTTTCGAGCCAGTCGATAATGTCGAGATTGGAATTTCGGGATGTCGTGTCGAAACTGATCAGTTTGCCGAGAAGCTGAGTCACAGTCGAAAGGTCGGTCATCCGCGCATGCCTTGTTAATCCGTCATATCAGAATAAGGATTGTGATGCGGCAAGGTGATCCGATTGGCCAGCCCCTTTATCGTCACGTCTGTTTCCGTGATTTCTATATCGCTTTCAGTGATTTGAGGTTCGCCGAACCGATAGATTGGCGCATAGTCACCGCGATCTGCACCGGCAATATAAGCCGCGGACGCCGCCAGACTGCCTTCGCGCTTTTCGAGATAATTAGTCACGGCCTGATCACCGTAACGCCGTTTGAGCATGGCTTCTGTTCGCTCTGGCGATAGTACAACCGCTGACGCGTTATTGCCGCCAAACCCTTTGGAATTCAGGATCGCGACTTCCAGCTTTTCGTCTGTGCGAGTCTGGTGTGCGGGCCCCAGGTTCAATCGATCCTGGTGCACATCATCAGCAACCGCATCTATGGTCGGGATACCGGGCACGATGCCGTATTTGAAACTGCCCAAGGCGGCCGTCAACTGATCGCCGCTGGCCGGTGCGATTGTATGACCGAGATAGGCTTTTACGGCCGCGACGGGCCAGTCTTGAATATCGAATGCTTCCGCGACCTGGTCGAAGATTTGAGATTCCGTCACGCGGTTCTGCGGCGTGCTTGATCCATGTGCGAGGACGAAGCTGTTTTCCCGCACCGTCTCAAGACCTGCAACATTGACTGCCGCAGCGGTCGCCTTTGCCATGCTGATATGATTGCCTGGTCCAGGCGCCGTGATGGATTTCTTAGTGCCGTCTGCATCGATGAAGACATCCGTAATTGATCCGAGGCATGGTGCACCAAGTTCCATGGCCAACGCATCGTCCATCAGAATGAAATACTGACACGACTCACCGATCGTGAAGCCGCAATTCTTGCCAAACGGTCGGCTGGCGCGGCGATGATCGACCTGTTCGTCGCCATAGGTTTTTATCATCGCATCGTCGCTGGCCAGTGCGCCCATGGTGCCGAACCCGTCCATCAATTCAGGGCCGATGGGCGCTTCACTATTGCCGACCATGGCGACGCGTACTTTTCCAGCCTGAAGGTCAGACACAGCATGTCGTAAATTCGAAAGGAACGTCGCGCAGGCGGCCACCGAGCTGCTGGCGATGCCAACACTAGACAAGACATAGGCATTGATGAAGTCGGTCGGCATAGAGTTGATCCCCATGACCAGGGCTTTGGTCGATACACGCTCGCCCTTCATCCGGGCCTGGTGCATGCCGCCATAGCCTTCCTTATCCATCTGTCCAAAGCCGCTGCTGGAATAGACGCCGACTTCATCCGGTCCGATATGTTCGAGAACGGTCTCCCAGGCGATGCCCATAGCGCGCAAGGCGTCGGTCGCGCCAAACAAGGCCATTTGCAGACCGCGCGGTTGGAACCGGGAATTGTACAGGCTGGCCATTTCAAACCCGGTTGGCAGCTGACCGGCGGCCTTGATCGGGAAGTCCCGCACATTTTCAAACTTCACATCCAGCGCGCCGTCGACAGTGACGCGCACGGTGGCGTCGTCCTTGTCTTCAACCGTCCAGCTTTCAGGAAGGGTCAGGGGTAACTTGTCCTTGGCCATCACGAAACTCATCGGGCCTTGATCAGATTCCAGCGATGCATTCGATTGCCAGTACAATTGATCGACATCAAAATGCGACGACTCAACCCGGCGCACCAGAGTGCCTTGCAGGACAGGTTCGCGATAGCGGTGTGCAACCTCTCCGGATGACAGGGTTTGATCCGTATCTGTGTCCGATGCTGAGAATGAGC
>JBCCDZ010000385.1:0-2274 GCA_039030525.1 Pseudomonadota bacterium
GAACTCTTTCCAAGTCCGCTCTTTTGCGATTTTGGCAAGGCCGCCGCGTTGCCGCTCACAGGCGGCCAGACCCTCGGCATCAATGCCCGCGCCGTACCAGGCATTGAACCTGAAGAAGCGCAAAATCCGCAGATAATCCTCTCGCAGTCGCTGATCGCCGTCGCCAATGAAGATCACGCGTCCTGCCATCGCGTCCTCATAACCGCCGCCGACTGGATCGAAGATCTCTCCGTTTGGCGCCGCATAGAGCGCATTCAGGCGAAAGTCGCGGCGCTGTGCATCTTCGCCCCAATCTTCTGTAAATGCGACCACCGCCCGGCGGCCGTCTGTCTCCACATCCCGGCGCAAGCTGGTGATCTCAAACGGTTGGTGGTCAACAATCGCCGTGACTGTGCCATGCTCTATCCCGGTGGGAATGGCACGGATGCCCGCTGCCTCAAGCGCTTTCAGTGTGTCCTCGGGCGCAAGCTGCGTCGCGATATCAATATCATCAACAGGCCGCGCCATAATCGTATTGCGCACACAGCCGCCAACAAAGCGCGCGCAACCCGGCCGCCCCGCTTCAAGAGCTGCGATGACCTGCTGAGTTGCCTCAGCCGCTAGCCAATCAGCGTTCAGGGTCTTCAAGGGTTTCCGCCGTATCTTCGTCAATCTCAATCGGCGTGCCGTCAAAGTTACGCCGCTCACCGACGCCTTCTGCGGTGCCGCCAGGGTCTTCAGTTCGAGGTAGCCCAACCGATCCCAGATCTTTGTCGCAAGGATAACTCTCGCCCGGCACGACAACGCCGTCAACAATCTGCGATGGTCGATAGCATTCTTCGCGGCCGCCGCGATCGAGCAAAATCAGAATCAACCAGGATCCGATGCCGAGCACCAATCCAGCGCCGAACAGGACGCGAATTGGCCAGGGTTTGCGTCCTTCTTGCTCAGCTTCAGTGATAGCGAGCCGGTACAGCGCAAACAAAATGAATGGCAGCGCAAATAGGACAAGTTGCAATAGAATACGGGGTGCCACGCGGCAGTCTCCTCAAGATTCGTATAAGTTGGCGTATAGATCACGAATGATGCCGGCCGTCACACCCCAGATCCGAAAGCCCTGCCAGGGCATTTCTGTAAAGGATCTGTGTTTGCCCTTATAAAAGGCTGTGCCGGTTTGGTGATTGGCGGCGTTGAACAAAAAATCGAGCGGCGCTTCGAACACATCAGCGACTTCGGTTGGGTCAGGCTGGGCCCGGAAATCGGGCGGCAGAACGCCGATAACGGGCGTAATCCGGAAGGCCGTCCCGGTCACATAGGGCGCTGAACGGCCGACAAGATCGACCGTCTCTGGGACAACACCGACTTCTTCCTCGGCTTCGCGCAACGCAGCAGCCACCTCATCCACATCGACAGGATCGACCTTGCCGCCTGGAAACGCGACTTGTCCTGGATGTGACGCCATTGTGTCCGGGCGCCTGGTCAGCAGAGCCGTGGGGCCTTCAATGCGAGGAATGACCGTAATTAAAACGGCGGCGGGCCGAATAGACTGAACACGGTCTTCATCCACGAAATCCAAATCGCCAACCTCGTGCAATTGTCCGTCGCCGGAAATCGGGTCTAAGCGATCACTCGCTCGCCGCAGGAAATCATCTAAGGTTGAAAAACTCATCAGGCCGCCGGTCCCAATGCAAAAAACTGCCCCTGCGACCAGACGCCGAGCTGCCCAGCGCAGCCCTCATAGGCTTCAGCCATTTCCGCCAGCTCGTAAAATACAGGGCGTGTCAGTTTCGCCTCCAGCCCGCCGCGTACCAACACATAAGGGCTTGGTTCCAGCGTATCCGCGTCCGTTTCGACCCGAAGCGGTAAATCGCTTCCGGCGAGCGCAACATCTCCAAGATTGGTGGTAAAGGCCAATGTCTGATTCATCCCAGGTTCGCCCACACGGTCGACACGGATCGCGGTGAACGGCGCGTCTTCGACATGGACAATGACTTTCTCATATGGGGTCACCAGATATATTTCGCCGTCGGCATCTTTGCGCAGAATACGCGAAAACAGCTTTACAAGGCGTTCGCGCTTAATTTTTGTGCCTTCGTGCCACCAACTGCCATCGCTGCGAATTTCCATTTGAATATCGCCGCAGTTTTGGGGATTCCACAGGTGAACAGGCGGCAAAGGCCCATCAAGCCCATCCGGCGCGATGGCTTGCAGAACCTCTTCCAAGGAAATGACAGATTTTCCATCGGTTTTCATGTGGCACTCCGCCTTGTTCTCGCCTAGACCTAGTGCGACTGA
>JBCCDZ010000386.1:0-2272 GCA_039030525.1 Pseudomonadota bacterium
GGCGAGACCTGGCGCTTCGAAGGCCCTGTGCAATTCGAAGACGGGGTGTTCGAAGACGGCATTACCGGCATCCACCTGACCGATATCAGCGTCGACGCAGCCTTGCGCCCTGACGGAATAGACATTCAATCCGCGCGAGCTGGCGGCCGACGAGGCGGCTTTATCGACGCATCTGGCGCCTATAAATTCGATGGCAGCGGCTCGGTTATGATGAGCTTGAACCGTCTCAATGCCCTGAACCGGTCCGACGTCTCAGCCACAGTGTCGGGGACCGCGGAGATTGATCGCCAGAACCGTCGCACATCGATCTCGGGCGATCTCGAAATCGACCAGGCCCGGGTCAATCTGGAGAAACTGCCGCGGGCTGGATACACGACGCTGGACGTCGTCTTCACCGACCAGGTGGACGCAAACGGCAATACAGCACCAACCCGCGAGGCCATTGTCTTGAATTTGGATGTTTCAGCGGATCGCCGCATTTTCGTAACCGGCAGCGGCGTCGATACGGAATGGGGGCTGGCCGCCCGCGTCACGGGGTCGCCAGGCCGTCCCAACATTATTGGCCGCGCCAATCTGATCCGAGGCGAAGCCGATCTCCTCAATCGCAGATTCCGATTCTCGGATGGTCAGATCCGCTTTGTCGGCGACCCGCAAGAGTCGCAACTTCTCATTCGCGCCGACCGTGACAGCGACGAGGTGACCTCGACCATTTCCCTGTCGGGCTCGCTGACCGATCCGGAAATCACGTTGAGTTCAGACCCATCACTGCCAAATGATGAAATACTGTCGCGCGTTCTGTTCGGCCGGTCACCGAGTGAGCTGAGCCCGTTGCAAGCTGCGCAGCTGGCCGGCGCCGCGGCGCAATTGGCGGGCGGTGACGCCCTCAACCTGGTTGGACAGTTGCAGGAAGCGACCGGTCTCGACCGCTTGGATATCGGGCTAGATGATGCCGGCGCAGCGACGCTCTCGACCGGAAAATATCTGTCCAAAGACATTTATCTCGAAATCGAGTCAGGCGGCACCGGCGCGCCTGGCGTGGCGCTCGAATGGACCCCTTTAGACAATGTCGCGGTTGATGCTGAAATCGACCCGGAACTGGGTCCAAAAGTTGCGATTCAATGGAAGCGCGATTTTGATCGCCTGCCCGGTGAACCAGACCCTGAATAAACTATTCAATACGGTCTGTTTGAATAAAGCGCGTCAGCTTGTTTTGCCTTAATCGACTTATCGTGGTTTCTGGCAACACAATTGGCATCAGCGCTTAAAAGCGCTCGAATTTTTTTATGAACAGATCTTGAACAAGGATCAAGTCATACCGATATTCGATAAGAGAAAGGATCAGAGGGCATGGCAAGGTCACTCCTAGAGCGGCTGAAAAACACGATAAGAGACAACCTAGTAGACTTCCTGGAAGTCGAACCGCAAAGCGAACCCCCGTCTCTTGAGAACATGTCGTCCTCCGAAATCGTCCGCCGCTTGAAATTGCGGCTCGGAACCGTGGAAGCGGAACGATACCGACTGGCCCAAGTGCTCGCAGAAGAGGCAGCGCCAGATGATCTCAATCAGCGCGCAAGCGCCGCTCTCGACGCTGGAGATGAACGCCTTGCGCGTGAAATCCTGCGCCTGAAAGTCGATCACGCATCGACTCGCAGCGAAGCGGACGAAAAGCGCGAAGACCTCGATCTTGAAGCCGAGGATCTGCAAGCCTTGATCGCCCTGATTGAGGCCGACTCAGAAATAGATGAAAGCCTCGAAGAGAGGTTGGAGAAATACGAAGCGGCGCTCAACGCGCCCGCTGATACTAGCAAGGAAGGCTAAAACATATGGAGTTGTTTCATCCCGCATTGATCCCGTTCACCGCGGCATTAATCGTCCTTGGGTTGATCGCGACTTTGGAATTGGTCGGCCTGCTCTTTGGCGTCGCCTTCTCCGGCCTCGTCGATAGCGCGCTGCCAGAGATGGAGTTTGACGCGGACGCCGATTTCGAAATGGACGCTGAGCTGGGCGGCGATGGCGGCCCGCTACATGTGGATGGCCCGGATATGCCGGACATGCCGACCGCTGGCCCATTAAGTCAGTTTCTATCCTGGCTTTGCGTTGGCAAAGTCCCGGTTCTGATCCTGCTGGCGGCATTCCTGCTCGGCTTTGGCCTGACAGGGTTGATCGTTCAGGAAACCAGCCAAAGCCTGCTCGGCCTGTATATCTGGCCCATCCTGGTTGCCATTCCGGCGTTTATGGTGGCGCTGCCCACCACCCGGTATCTTGGGCTCAC
>JBCCDZ010000387.1:0-2269 GCA_039030525.1 Pseudomonadota bacterium
GCGGCTTTCGGTCTGGAAGCTATCCAGATTTACGGGACGGTCCCGCGCCAGAACATAGAGGTCAGCACCATGACCGGCGGCGATTGTCTGGGCGAGATTTCATATCTCAACCGCCGTGTCCCGATCATGGATGCGACGCGTGTCTTGGGTCTGGGTGACAGGCTGCGCCGGACCCAGCCAGAAATCGTTGTTGTGAATTTCCCGGATGGCCACCTCCTAGGCCTGGCCGTCGATGTGATCCAGCAAATCCGCATGATCCGCAACGCAGAGTTGGTCGAGGTAAATGGCCTACTGGCCGAAGCGGGTTCGCTCTTTTCCTACGTCCTGACCCGCGCCAGCGGCGGCCAGGTTTTCATCCTCAACCCCGAACGCCTGGTGCAGCAAGAGGCGCTGCTCAAGATGTCGACCTTGTCGGACAAACCAAAGGCCAAAGCGCAAGTGAAAGCGGAGGAAAGTGCCGCCATGGTGGCCGGGACAAATGACGTTGTCCGAACGCAGCAACGCTGTCTTGTCTTTACCGGCGGTCTTCGGGTCTGTGCCAAGATCACCGATGTGGTGAGCATCTTGCCGATGCCGGAAACCTTGACGCCTTACGTTGGGCCGTCACCGGCGATCCTGGGTTTGTTTCCGTTTGAGAAACGCGCCGTCCCGCTTGTGTCGATGGCGCTGTCGCTTGGTCGGCCCAAGTCGGAACCTGGGGTGATGAACCGTGTTTTATTGGTGGGCGAGCCTGACAGCCGGGTAGGGTTCATGGTCGATGTGGTCGACGGCATTGAGACCTCAGAGTACATCGCCGCGGCCGATCAAAAGTCAACGATTTCAACGCGCGTCGCCAAACTACGCAACAAAGAGATCAAGGGATTGCTGCCTTTTCTCGACCTTGAGCAGCGCGCCAGATCGCTCTCCACACATAGTCTCGAGCCGCATTAACGGAATCAAAATCTTCCCGTCAGTAAGATGAATCAAATAGCTTCAAAAGGAAGAAATCCTTGAGCCAAAGCAAAACAAAACCTGGCGCTGTCGCGCCTGAAACTGGCGGCGGTGCGCATCCTCTGCATCCAGAGAAGCGGTTCTTTGAGAACGGCGAGATTCGCGAGTTGGTGGAGCGGGCGACCGACTACGTGCGCGCGGGCGTCTGCGTTCATTTGACTGGAACGGCGGGTGTCGGAAAGACATCCCTTGCATTTCGCATCGCCGGAAAGCTGGGCCGTCCGGTCGCACTGATGTTGGGGAATGAATGGCTCACCTCCCGCGATTTTATTGGGCAAGAGATTGGCACCACAACGTCAAGTGTCGTGGATCGCTATGTGCAAAGCGTGCGGCGCACCGAAAAGAAGATGGTGAACGACTGGCAAGGCTCAATCCTGGCGGAGGCAATGCGCAAGGGACATACGCTAGTTTATGATGAGTTCACGCGCGCCACCCCGGAAGCCAACGCCAATCTGCTCTCCGTGCTGGAAGAGGGCGTACTGGTCTCCACGGATAGCAACAACCCGACGCCGTTCTTGCGGGCACATCCCGATTTTAGGATCATCCTAACGTCAAACCCACACGACTACGTCGCCGTCAATTCCGCCCCTGACGCGTTGATGGACCGTGTCGTCACCCTTCCCATTCAGGAACCCGGGGTTGAGACGATGGCCCATATGGTGGCACAGCGGACCGGGCTCGGATTTGAATTCAGCCATAAGATCACAAAAATGGTGGCGCACTTCCGCTCTGAACGCGATTGTACGCGCGTCTCAACCATGCGCAGCGCGATCCTGATTGCCCGCATCGCCGCCGCAAAGGCCGCCGCCGGCACGCTCACACCGCCCGCGTTGGCCAAGATCGCCTCAGATGTGCTGGCCGGTCGTGGGATCAAGGCGAGCGGCGAACAGGTTGCCGCCGTGCTCAAGCCCAAGAAAGCTGCATGAGGTGCCCGCTGTGAAACGCCCCCGGTTGACCGCTCCCAAATCTGTCCGAAGCCTTGGCGCGGCGAAGGCCAAAACCAAAAAGGACGCCGCTGTTCAGCTTGTCGTGCTTGAGTTCGGTGTCAGCCGGCTGGAGCGGGAGCTGGAGCATACACAGCGTCGCCTCAATGCCTGTCAAACGGAGTTGGCCCAGAAGACCGAGCAACGCCAGCGGCTGTTGTCCGAACTGGGATCATAAGGAGACCGCACGATGGAGCAGCCGAAACAGGACGCCTTCAAAGACCCCAAGGCGAAGGGCAAAGCCCTCAGCATGCCGGATGCCATTGCCAAGGCACGTTTGGCAATGGGCGCCATAA
>JBCCDZ010000388.1:0-2266 GCA_039030525.1 Pseudomonadota bacterium
ACCGCGCATAGCAAGCCACGGAGCCGGTTCCGAGTCCGACGACTCCGACATTTCCCGCCTTTCCGTGGGTGCTGAAGATCTGTCCGATTGGAGCTTCTTTCGCGTAGTAAGTGGTTGGAATAAGGGCTTTTTCCGGCGCTAAATACTGGCTGCCATGTTGAGTTGTGCCATGTCTCAGAACCCGAAACTCGCCGAGGTCCATAATCTTGACGACGCCGAAGAAACTTCGATCCGCGATGCCGGCGCCGCGATCGTCTTGTTCATAATTTTACCCACTTTATCACCGATAAAGAGGATGGCAGATCACGGTGAAGAATTCGTTGATCGCCAATGCGAACCGAGTCATCTTTGCTAGTCTCGACGCCGTTTATTGAATTGAGCTGGAGCCGAATATTGCGCTTTCTTTGGAGTTTGACTTTTGTGTTGTTCGGGATCGGGGCTTGCGACCTTGATGCGGACGCACCGGGATCGATTGACGCGAACGCTGCACAAAATTGTCGTGCGGTGGAGCATCAGGGAGATGCTTATTCAGTCTGTTCCTTTGTCGTCACCCAGCATGATATTCGTTTATTTCACAGCGATGCCGAAGGGCAGCCTTTCTTTCAGTTCAATGTGTTGGAGCGAGAGCTCGATGAGCGAGGAGAAACGCTAATATTCGCCATGAATGGCGGTATGTATCATGATGATCGCCGACCAGTCGGATTCTATCGCGACCGACTTGGCGACCAGGCGAACGTCAATACCAATGACGGACCGGGGAATTTTCATCTCAAACCAAATGGTGTTTTTTGGCTGAAATCAGATTTGGCGGGAGTCACCGAAAGCCAAGCCTTTCTCGATACGGCGATAGATCCGGTCTACGCAACTCAGTCCGGCCCAATGCTCGTCGTGGACGGCGAATTGCATCCTGGATTGAATCCGGAAGGCACTTCACATCGTCGTCGCAACGGCGTGGGTGTCAGTGCGGACGGCCAGACGGTCCATTTCGCGATTTCGGACACCGCCGTCACATTCTATGAGTTTGCAACCTTGTTTCGCGATGAGATAGGCGTTCCCAACGCATTATTCCTGGATGGTCAGGTGAGCCGTATCTTCGCGCCGCAAATCGATCGTAATGAAATCGGCGCGGATCTTGGGCCAATCGTTGGCGTGGTGGAATAGTCACTCAATCTGCACACGATAGCGCACAGTAAAACTCGGCGTTGCGCCACCAACTGCGCCATTCATGGCGCCGCCAAACTGCAAATTGAAGCTCGCAACGCTAGGGTCAAAGTTGCCATTGGGCGTAACACTTGTTCCCGACCCATTGCGGAATGTGACGCCGTCGGCGCCGTCACCCAGTGATACAAAACTCAAGCTGAGACCGCTACTGGACACACCGATACCATCAACAAATTCGAACGGTGAACCGAGGCCGTCAAAATCGCCGGTAAACAGGCTGGTCTGAACATCGATCGCATCACCGATGGCAATCGTGCCGACATCTGCCGAGCCGCGACCGGTATTCGTTACTTGGATGGAATAGATCGCCCACGCGCCCGGAATACCCAAAGGGTTGGTAAATTCATTGATCGGGTCGCGTTCGATCTCAACCGACTTGGTGACCACGAAATCTGGTTCGGCGCGGTTGAAACAGAAATCATCCACATGCCAATAGTCAAAATCTGATCCGCTGGCGCCGTTGAGGCTTGCCCGCACTCTGAAGGTTGCGTGCAGAGCTGATTCTGGCATCGCATAAGTGCGATCGAAAATTTCGCCTTGTGTTCCGTTTCCAGGAAAGGTTTCGAGCGTTACCCAGCTGCTCGATGCATTGAGATACTCAAGCGTAAGATTCTCGCCATTGTCCGGGTTCTCGCTGAACGTGTCGGCGCCGCGGCGGACCCAGACCTCAATCTCACCAAGTTCGCTTGAATCAAATGCGATCGATGTACTTGTGACGGTGTCATGCCGTAGGAACATGGAATTACTTGTCGATTGAAACGTGTCCCCATTGACGCCAGACCGGGTTGTATTGGTTGCCGTCCAATTGCCGAACCCACTTTCAAAACGTTCGCACAGTCCGACCCCCATTCCGGACGGCAATTCCGGAGGCGGTGCACTTCCGGTCTCGATCAAAAGCACGTCATCAATATGCCAATAGTCAAAGCCGATCCCGCCATTTGCCGGCGGGCCGCCGCTTCCCCCGGTTTGGCGGAATCGCAATTGGAATCCCGAATGCAAAGCGCCGATGGGAAGGTCGAGGCTGACATCTGTCACCTCACCATTG
>JBCCDZ010000389.1:0-2256 GCA_039030525.1 Pseudomonadota bacterium
GCACAAGTCTGGCAAGGCGTTTTCCGGGTCCCTGAAACGCAACATCGCGCTGTGTCGGCGGCTCGGGATCGGGCTGCTCACCGTCCGCCTTAAGGACGGATCGGTCTATCCTCATGCGGATCCTGGTCCTTACAATCCTCGCCGCTCTGCTGTGAAGAAACAAAGACTGCTCAAGGAATTTGCGAAACGGGTTGGCGATCCCAATACAGGCGGCACGACCCGGCGCGGCCTGATTACGGCTTACCGTCAGGATGCTTTGCGGTGTCTTGGTTTCTTAGGCGCACACGGCCCCACCAAGGCGTCTATTCTCGCTGGCGCGACCGGAGTTGAAACCGCGCGCCGGATCATGGCTGACGATCATTATGGTTGGTTTGAGCGCGTCAAAACTGGCATTTACGACATCACGCCCAAGGGTAATTTGGCGTTGCGAGACTATGAAAGCGAACTCACAAAACTTGCCGCTCAGGCGATAGAGCCTGTTCCTTAAACGTTGCGTTTGGCCCCAGTGAAAAGAAAAGGCCCGCAGATAACTCAGCGGGCCTCACCCTAATTTTGGTTTCTCAACCGCCGACGCAATCTAGCGATGTCGGTCTAGTTCGATCGGATCAGAGATCAGGTATTCTCTTTGATCCACTCGGTGATCTTCTGTTTGGACATCGCGCCAGGATGTGTGGCGGTGACCTTGCCATCTTTGAAAATCATCAAAGTCGGCAAACCACGAATGCCATATTTGGACGCGGCCATCGGATTGTCGTCGACATTAATCTTGGCGACTTTGATATCGCCGCTCATTTCATCCGCGACAGCATCCAGATGCGGGGCCATGGCTTTACATGGGCCACACCATTCTGCCCAGAAATCTACAATAACCGGCGTGTCGCTGGCGACCGCGTCATCGAAATTGTCATCGGTAATATGCTCTGCAGCCATAATGAGCTCCTGTGATCTTATTGACGAGGCATAAGATAGGGACTCTTTGCGTGCGTCAAACCCTGCTTTCAACACGGTTTAGGGATTCTGATAGTTCAGCACCGCCGAGTTCGATCAGGCGCGGCCCATCTGTGTACAGCAAGGCGCACCGCACCGCGCGATCAGGATAGAGCGATTGCAACACCGCGCGATACGCGGCCATCTGCACCCAATAGGCCTCTTCGACCATTTCGGCACTGTCGGGTGCTGGGCGGTCGGTCTTGTAATCAATGATTAGTACCTGGTCGGCCTGGATGATCAGGCGATCGACGCGGCCATTGACCAATTGCCCACCAGGCAAAGCGCCGACAATGGCCGCCTCGCTGCGTCCGCCGGGCGCGAAAATGTGGTGGAAGTCAGGATGGTCCAGCGTGCGTAACGTGACCGATTGCATTTCCGCAATTTCGGCATCCGTCAGATCACCTGCCCGCGATAAGAAGCGATGAGCGACCCGCTCGCGCGCGCTTGCCGCCACTTCCGGCAAAGTTTGCAGCAGACCATGTATCAGTCGTCCACGTCGCAAGGCCGCGCTGCGGTCTGGCCCAAATGGGGCGATCACAGCGGATCGGTCTTCTGTCAGTCTAGAGGGTGCCGCCAAGCGCATGGGCGGCGCTGGATCTTGCGCCGGTTGCAGCAACCAGTCAGGGGTCCTATCGGACGGGCTGGCAGACTCTTCGCTTCGCTTTGCTGTCATCGGAGCGGCGCCAAATTCAAGCATGGACTCTGGCGTCTCTTCTGACATCTCTTCGCCGCGCAGACCCCGCATGGCGAGCAGGCACCATCGATACCAGGATGACTTGGCATAACCTGACGTACGATTGCCGACGCCTGCCCCGGCAATGATCAGGCGATCAGCGGCACGCGTGAGCGCAACATAAAGCAGTCGCCTGGATTCCCGCTCGGCTGCTGCGTTTGCGGCGTCGCGCAGCTCCGCCGTCACGGCCGCATCGGTGCGCGAGGATGGGCTGTAGAGCGGTGTGCCGTCAGGCGTGAAAAACAGCGAGTCGCTGACCGGCTTCGTGGCGCTGGTTGTGTCTGGCAAAATCACGACCGGCGCTTGCAGGCCTTTCGCGCCATGCACCGTCATCACGCGCACGGCATCATCAGGCTCGCCTAATTCGCGCTTGAGCACTGTGTCCTGGCTTTCGACTTTGGCGAGATAGGCCTGAAGGCTCTTGGCCTCGCTCATGTCATGGCTGAGCGCGCCGGAGACCAGGGCCTGAACCGGATCGCGGACCGGTTCACCCAGGCGCTGAATGAGGCGGTCCCAGCCACTGATCCCGGCGC
>JBCCDZ010000390.1:0-2252 GCA_039030525.1 Pseudomonadota bacterium
AACCGCGATGTCCATCATCCGGGCAGTCGTGGTCGGCCTGCGATCAATCAGCAGACTCGCGCGCTTTATGACTTAATCGAGCGCCTGCGTGCCGCGCACCCGAATTTGGAAATCGAAAGTTGTTCGTCTGGCGGGGCTCGTGCTGATTATGGAATCTTGCGGCGCACCGACCGCATCTGGACATCAGACAGCAATGATGCGCTCGATCGACAACGCATTCAGCGCGGTGCTTCACATTTTTTCCCGCTTCAAATCATGGGCGCGCATGTTGGCCCCGAGGTCTGCCATATAACCGGACGACGGCTGACAATGCAGCTTCGCGTAGCGACGGCTATATTCGGTCATATGGGTATGGAGCTCAACTTGCTTGAGGAGACACCTGACAATCTCGAGGTGCTTAAAGCGGGCATCGCGCTTCATAAGCAACACAGGGGGCTGGTGCACGATGGTGATTTCCATCGGCTCGATACGCCAGAGCATGTCAACGCGGTTGGCGTGGTTGCGCGGGATCAGTCTGAAGCCCTCTTTTCCTGGTGCAATCTGAGTGGTCATCGACAGACCATTCCAGGCCGAATTTATGTGCCTGGACTCGACCCATCCAAATTGTACCGAACGCGGATTGTCTGGCCGACCCCAGTGCGTTCGGTGTCGCGACCATCCATTCTGGAGGCGCTCGACCTCGGTGGGAAAGGCGCTGAATTGCCAGGTGAGGCATTGGCTCATGTGGGATTGCAGATTCCATTGCTGCATCCCGAAACCTGTCTCATATTCCATTTTGAGGCGATGTAGCCTCGATACGCAGGTTTGACATGCGACTTGCATGGGTCAAAACCATTGCAGGGCGCAACAAAGGTAGGTTGATATGAGTGATACGGATGTTTCAAATCTGCCGATGCGGCAGAAACAAATCTTGGAACTGATCCGGTCACAAGGCTATGTGGCGACGGAGCAATTGGTCAAACAGTTTGGTGTTACCCCGCAAACCATTCGGCGTGACATCAATATGCTCTGTGATCTTGAGCTGATTGAGCGCTTTCATGGCGGCGCCGGAAGGATCGGAAACGCCTATAATCAACCTTATCAAGATCGCTTGCAGGAAGGCATGGACGGCAAGCGTAAGATTGCTCGGATGGTCGCCAGCCGAATACCAAATGGCGCCTCCTTGTTTTTGAATATCGGAACCACAACCGAAGCGCTCGCGGCGGAATTGGTTGGCCGAAACGATCTGCGCATCGTCACCAATAATATCAATATCGCCAATATGATGCGTGAGAGCGATGGATCGGATGTGATGATCGCTGGCGGCTTCGTGCGACAATCTGATGGTGGCATCGTTGGCGAAGCGACGACAGAATTTCTCAAACAATTCCGGCTGGATATCGGTGTGATCGGGATAAGCGGTATAGATGAAGACGGTTCTTTGTTGGACTTCGATTATCAGGAAATCCGGTCGGCTCAGGCCATCATCCAGAACTCACGTACGGTTTTTCTCGTCGCCGATCATGCCAAGTTCGGGCGCCGGGCGATGATCCGTCTCGGCCAGTATAGTGACATTGATCACCTGTTCACCGACAAGGCGCCCCCAAAGGAATTCATAGACGCCATTCGCGATGCGGATATGGAGCTCCACGTCGCGGGTGACGATTAAGCGCCGAACCTATTCAGCGGGGGTTGGCGCAGGTTGGCCAATTGTGAGTTCAGCTTTTCGTCCAAACACAAGCAAGTTGGAGAGCAAAGCTGTTCCCACGCACAAGATCAGCGTCGCGAACATGTAGTGGATGTAGTGCAGCTCCGCGAGCGCTACGGGTAGAGGAATGCCGAGCTCTTGATCAAAGGTGAAGACACCATAGAAAACGACGCCCAGAGTTACGCCCATAATTGCGGCCCAGGCGCTCACGTTGCGAAACGCGAGACCAACGATGAACGCTGACAAGATCGGCATAGACAATAGACCATAGGCGCGCTGGACGAAGTTGATGATGCTTTCTTGCGAGGCAAAAATTGGCACGAGCACGATGGCGAGCACGGTCATCGCAATCGAGACATACATGCTCAATTTCGGAACGTCGCGCGCCTCATCAACATACGATTCATGAAAGTCGCAAACATATAGCGCAGCAGAAGCGTTCAGGATGGAATTGAATGTTGTCAGAACGGCCGCTGCAAGAGCCGCCGCAAAAGCGCCCGACAGGATAGGGGGCAGAATATCGCCAACGATCATGCCATAGGCCGCGTCACCGACATCGCCATAA
>JBCCDZ010000391.1:0-2242 GCA_039030525.1 Pseudomonadota bacterium
ATTGGTCAGTTCAAACAGCAATTGCCGTTTGCCGAGATCAAAACTATCTTCGATCTGATTGGCACCTGGCAGTCTCTCGATTTCGGCTTTCAGTTTATCTGCCGCTTGGATCAGCGTCGCTTCATCTGCATGTGCAAGTTCAAATTCGATATCCGACCCAAACCCCCCGATAGACGCGGTGAACGTCAAACGCTCAACGCCTTCGATACGTCCGATCTCTTCGCGCCAAGCCCGTTCGATTTCAGACGCCGACATGCGGCGCGTGCCAAATGGGATAAGCTCGATTTGCACCTGGCCTATGTTTTCTGCAGCGTTGAAACCGGAATTGCCCACCGGTCCGCCGCCTTGCGCCGTGTTGCCACCAACGGTTTCAGCGATTGACAGGAACAGGTCCTCTCCGCGCTCTTCTTTGACCTGCTCCGCCACCCTGAAGGCGGCATCCGTCAACGCTTCCATTGCCGCTTCAGTGCGATCAAATGGGGTGCCTTCCGGCATGACCAAAGTCGCGGATATGTCATTGCCTTCGATATTCGGAAAAAACACGAATTTCACCAAGCCACTGCTGACGAGACTCATACAGAGAATGTAGAACGCCGTGGCTGCACCGAGGGTTGCGTAGCGCCATTTGCCAACAAATCTCACGCCTTTTCGGACAACATTGTTACTGACCCAATCAATGCGCTTGGCGACCCGGCTCTGAATCGCCAGGACCGGTCCGCGCGACCATGGGCGACCATGGCTGAGATGACTGGGCAGGATCAAAAATGCTTCGACCAATGATACAATCAAAACGCAGATGACAACCAAAGGAATGGCGCGCGTGATATCCCCGAATGTGCCGCCCACCACGAGCAGAGGTGAGAAGGCCGCAACGGTCGTCATGACGCCAACCAGTACCGGTGAAAACACACCCCGAACGCCATCTATCGCGGCGCGCGCACCACTTTTCCCATTCGCGATTTCAGCATCGATATTCTCGCCAATAACGATCGCATCATCGACCACCAGGCCGAGCACAATGATCAAGCCGAACAAGGACACCATCGTGATGGTGACACCGGCGGCACCGAATAACATAAAGCCGCCCATGAAGGCGGTCGCGATGCCGAAACAAACCCAGAATGCCAGCTTGAGATCCAGCATCAGAACCAGGAACAGGAAGACCAACGCGAACCCAAACAGGGCGTTGCGTAAGAGCAGGTTTATGCGCTCCTCAAGAATGCTTGTCTGATTGCGAAACTCTATGACTTCGATGCCGTCTGGCGGCGTGTAAGTTTGCATGAACGCGTCGACGGCGGCTTTGACGGTAATGATGTCTTCAGCTTCGGCACGCGAAACTTCGACAAAAATCGCAGGCCGCCCATTATAGGTATTTTTGAGAGATTCCCGGGTGAACCCGTCGCGCACGGTCGCAATGTCGCCAAGCAATATTTGCGAACCGTCTTCGAGATTGCGGATGACGATGGTTTCGAACCCGTCTCCTGTCAGTCGTCTTTGATTTGTGCGCAGCAAGTATTCGCCGGACTGAGTCTCGATAGAGCCGCCCGCCAGATCGAGCGATCCGGCACGCACTGTGCGCGAAACTTCATCAATCGACAGGCCATATTTCTGCAAGGTGGCTTCGCTCACTTCGATGGCAATTTCATAGTCTCGATCGCCGGCAAGGTTCACCAGCGAGATACCATTTTGAGTGAGCAATTCGCGCTCGAGCTGTTCTGCGGCTTGTCGCAACTCAAGTGGTGTGACGTTTCCGACCACAACCAGCGTCACGACCCCGCCCGTAGGTTTCGGGGCGGATACCGTTTCGCGCTCCGCATTTTCCGGCGGAAAATCAACCAGGCGTTCGACCGCGGATTGGACGTCATCCTTGACCAGCAGTTTGTCCGCAAAATCTGCCAGCTCAATCGTTACCGTGCCGATATTTTCAGATGCGGTGGAAGACACGCGTTTAACGCCATCAATTCCAAGAACCGCTTCTTCAACTCGGCGCGTTACGCCCTCTTCCACTTCGGCCGGCGTCGCACCAGGGTATGGTACGCTGACCGTCACGATACCTGGTTGAATGGTGGGAAAGACTTGCGTCCTTAGATTGCCGGCCATGAGCAAACCACCAATCAACAAAACCACCATTAGCAGATTGGCTGCAACAGGATTTCTGACGAACCAACCGATCAGGCCGCCGCCAATGTCTTTGGACTCATTCGGCGGCATCGACAGAGCTCCCATTCGCAATCGCGACGCC
>JBCCDZ010000392.1:0-2234 GCA_039030525.1 Pseudomonadota bacterium
CCGGGCCTGCTCCGGAGAGTTTGGATCTTACAGCTACCTATAGCTCGCCTCGTACCATCGGGCCGAGGGCTCGCTGCCCCGACTGGCACCGCGCAAGAGGTTCGGAGCCCCAAGCCCAGTCACCAGACCGCCGCTCTCCCCCTCTGCCAAGCCGATCCGGACAAGCCTCTCATCAGGAGGAGATGCGCAGCAGTGTATCGAGCGCGGGACTGGGTCGGATTGAGGGGGATGAGTGGCGGTCCAAGTGTCCGCTCTCGGCGTCAAAGCGGACGAATCGACGAAGGCTTCTCCCTGCGTTCTCCATCTGCGCGAGGGAACACTCAAAAGGCGGCGTAGATTTTCATAAAAGCGCGCCTAATTGGCAGTTTCAGCCACCTGAATTTGCTCATTTAAAGCCGCATTCAAGGCGTCTTCGGCATGGCCTTTTGAACGCGCTAAATTCATCCAATACTGCCCTTTTAATCCGGGGTGAGACGCGCTGAGTGACCCGTCTGGTTGACGCAGCACGACTCCGGCAAACTTGTATCGACCGAAGTCCCAGGCTCCGTCCTCGTCAGCTTGATCAATGACAGATTTGGTGAGTACCAGTCCTACTTTTGAGAAGGTGATCGCGGATTTAGAGGCTGACGCGTATGCGATGAGTATCGGGTCAAAGCTTGAGCGAACAGAGTCGATTTCAGTCGCCAATTTTTGTAGACGTGTTGCGACAATTTCCCGAGCTTTCCGCCTTCGCTCGAAGGCTCCTGAGGGACCAATGATCTGGGCCATAACTCCCGAGAAAATTGAGCCGAATATGAATATGAATAGAACGCTCAATGCCAGAACCGAAATAGCAAGCGGTATACCCGCTGCAATAGCACCAGCAATCATCCAAGGCAGCCGCTTTGTGTACGACTGAATGCTCCTGCGCTTGATTTCTAATACCTTTAGATCCTGAGTAAATGTTTCTAAGTCTTTGATTCGCCGCTCTTCAGGCGTGAGCTCTCGCCGCGAGCCACTTCTCATACTCATGCTAATCTCCACTCAGTTGCACTACTGGATTACTATGCAGGTTTCGGCGGTTTATCCTTGTCTTTCAATACTGACTAGATTTCTTTTCTGGAGTAGGCCGATCAATACATGGTTTTCGCTTTGTTCGCTACGCGCCGAATGTCCGCTCATGACCCAAAGCAGACACGGCGAGCGTCTCATTTAACGCGTCATCAGAACTTCATCCCCAACCTAACAGGCGGACTTAAGCCTACCCCCAAAGCTCGCGGCTTGGCGGTGATACGACGCCATCATTGTAGCGCAGCTTGTGCGGCACATCTTTCTCCAGCCAGAGCGGGCCGTCTAAATCGATCAGGTCGGCTTCCTGGCCGAGCAAGATCGCTGGTGCCATGCTGATCGACCCGGCGACCATGCAGCCGACCATCGTGCTCATGCCGCAGCGTTTGGCTTCTTTCATGATGCGCAGGCCCTCGGTGAGGCCGCCAGCTTTATCGAGCTTGATATTGATCGCGTCATATTTCTTGGCGAGGCCTTGGACATCGCCGCGTGTGTGCATGCTTTCATCGGCGCAAATGGCGACATGCCCGGGGCGACGGGTTAGAGGACCGTCTTGACCGGCCGGAAATGGCTGTTCGATTAGCACGACGCCGAGATCTGCGGCTTTTGCGGCGAGGGTCGGAAACTCAGCCGGATCGAGCCCTTCATTGCCATCAAGGACCAGTTTCGCATCGGGCCGTGCGCGGCGGACAGCCTCGATGCGGACAATATCATTCGGACCGCCGAGTTTGAGCTTCAGGATTTTAGCATTGGTCGCTCTGGCGGCCTGTGCCATGGCGTCCGGCTCATCCAAACTGATCGTCATTGTGGTTGGCAGCGGTTTGGGCTCTGGCAGGCCCGCAAGTTCCCAAACGGGAGTTCCGGTAAGCTTGGACTCTAAGTCCCAGAGCGCGCAATCGGCCGCGCATTTGGCAGCCCCAGCAGGGAGACGCCTTTGCAAATCCTGGCGGGTTAGGCCGTCTTGGATATCGCGTTCGATGCCGGACAGTTGCGCGACGACCCTGACGCGGCTCTCTTTGTACCGGGCATAAGGCACACATTCACCGCGCCCGACATGGTCGCCTTCCCGGATCTCTACCAAGACCGTTTCAGCGGTGGTTTTAGACCCACGAGAGATTGCAAAGGCCGCTTTTAACGGCGAAGACACTGGGGTGATGGTCATCTGGCGCATGGATGAAGTCTTTGCC
>JBCCDZ010000393.1:0-2217 GCA_039030525.1 Pseudomonadota bacterium
GATCGATCAGCTAGGGCTGGAGGCTATTTGCCGCGATCTCCTCACCGCCTGAGCCGCCGGCCGGAGGCTCTATGCGCGGTGTGATTTGGGGAACCGCTTCGCCGACTTTCCCGACCATGGTGCGCTCCATTATGTCGAGCTTCTCGGCGCGGACGCCCTGTTTGACTTCGATCGAGGGATTGAAGGTCATCCACAGATCTTGCTCCGAATTATAGAGCGGCCACTCCGGCAATCCGTTGCCATTTGGGTCCCCTGTTTTCGCGAAATTGGTCCAGTATTCCCCCATCGCGGCGGTCAGGATTTCATCCTCCTCCGTGAGGCCTGCAAGCGGACTGTGGGACCCGAACACAAAGAAGATTTCAGCCGCGTGGAAGGCGCCAATGGTCTGCGTTTTCGACGGTGGCACGCGCGTGAAGTGATAAAGATAACTCGGTTCGCCTTGCGCGGTATTAGCGCGCGCAAGGTGGCGCATATGGACGCCAAACAAATCGTCGCCCAGCATGTCCATTTCGCCGCTTTGATAGGTCTCTTCGTTATCAAGACCATATAGGCGGATCAGCTCGTCTGCCTCGGCCCCTCCATAGATCTCGCGCATGAACGCCAACCGGTCATCATAGGCGTCTGGAAACTCTGGCACTAGAACAGTGGGTCGCTGAATGCTGGGATAGAAGAGTGTGGCCTCATCGGCATTGTATCCGGCAAGAACAGGCACATTGTGAATGCTGCCATCGCCGATTGCTTCCCCCATTAGCTTTGGCAGAACGACTCCATCGACCGTCGGTAGAGCATAGCCGCCGAGATGCTGTTTATTCGCAATGTGTGCGACGATGTCGGTTGCCGCAATGGCGCGCAGATCGGCGGCATTGGCATTGCGCTCTGCCAAGCCATCAAAGAATTCGAGACCCGCATCATGCATGGTCATCCGTCCCTCGATCGCGGTGGTCAGGCCATTCGCATTGTAAGTGGAGACGCCGCTCTGAAGGATGGCTTTGTGGAACAAGCCTTCGCTGAGTGGGGTCGACATGATCTCACTGACAGACTGAGCTCCGGCGCTTTCGCCAAAGATGGTGACATTGTTCGGGTCGCCGCCCAAAGCTTCGATATTGTCTCTAATCCAAATCAACGCAGCGACTTGATCCAGCAGACCGTAATTGCCAGACACGCCGCTCGGGTCATCGGCGCTCAACGCCGGATGCGCCAGGTATCCGAACGGGCCCAAGCGATAATTGATGGTGACGAGGACCACACCATTCTCGACCAATTGATTGGCTTGATAGATGTCCAGCGACCCAGCGCCGGTCTGGTGGCTGCCGCCATGGATCCAGACCATGACGGGCTGAAGGGCCTCGCCGTCGACGTTTGCCGTGCGGACATTCAGGAATAGACAATCCTCGCTCTCAACAGGCGGTGGACCGCTCTCAAGCGCGATCATGGCGAGGTGGCGCTCAATCGCATTGAGCCCCATGCCGTTCAGAAGGTCGCTTAAAAACTCGCTGCTGCCATCGCGCGCTTGCATACACTCGGCGCCAAACTCAAGGCCATCGCGCACGCCGTCCCAATTGGACGGTTCAACCGGGGGACGCCAGCGCAGCCCATCAACCGGCGGCGCGGCAAACGGAATGCCATTGATTTGAAGGATGTCAGCATTATTGCGATCCAGTCCGGCCTGAATCTCTCCTTGCGGGAGCGTGATCACCGGACCCGCTTCAAGCGGTGGTGCTGGCCGCGTGATCATCCAGACCAAGCCGCCATAAGCCGCTGCTGCAAGCGCCGCCAAAGCGGCCAGCGCGATCAAGACCCATTTCATTGTTGCTCTCCATGAAGCCAGAGTGGACGCGTGACGATAAGTTCCTGACACAGAAGCCCCGCATCGCGGTGACGCGACATTGATTTATAGTCGGGGTGGTTGAGTGTGGTGATAAAGGCCTGCCGGCTCGGGAATGTGTTGACCAGAACCCCATCCCAGTTTCCGCCGCCGATAAAATAGCGCTCGGTTGAGGCGAGCAGGCTCGTGGTGCCGCCCACTTCTGCTGCGGCTTTTGAGAAGGCTTCCGAATACCGAATATAGGCGGTCTCGCCCGAGCAATCCTCGCCGAACTCTGGATCCCCATCTTTATACTCCGCCTTGACGCGAAACTTGAGCAGATTCACCTGGCTCACCGGACCTTCATAAGGGTCGTCGCGAAACGCCCGAAACTGATCAGCGGTGGGTTGAAA
>JBCCDZ010000394.1:0-2207 GCA_039030525.1 Pseudomonadota bacterium
CTCTCGGGTGAACCGAAGAGCTCCTTGCTGACCTCATGCGGCGGACTGGTGGCAAGATCGAGGGAGTGAAACGCCCCGTTGCGGGTTTGTCCGAGATCGTGAATTGCCCGCGCAGCGAGCTCTTTGCCGGTGCCAGACTCGCCTTCAATGAGAACCGTCAAATCGGTGTTCATAACGCGCGAAATGATCCGATAAACGTCCTGCATGACGGCCGACCGGCCGACCAGGGGCAAACCGCTTTGGCTGGCATCGCCATTTGGCTTTCGGCTGGCAATCCCTGGCGCTGGCTTCGAGTCCGATAGGGCCCGCCCGACCAGATCTGTCAGTTGATCAATATCAAATGGCTTGGGGAGATAATCATAGGCGCCATGCTGCGCAGCAGATGCTGCGGTCAGGATCGTGTTCTGTCCGCTCATAACGATGACGGGCAACTCAGGCCGGACGAGTTTGAACGAGGGGAGAAGCTCAAAAATAGGCGTGTCAGTGAGATACACATCTGTGACGACGATATCACCCTCACCATTTCTGACCCACCGCTCAAGCGCTTCAGGAGAGCTGGTCGCACGCACGGTGTAACCCGCGGTGACCAGGGTCTGGTTCACAATCAGTCGGATGCTGGCATCGTCTTCTGCAAGGAGAACTGTTTTTTGACTCATGATTATTTCGTTCTTGGCAATGGCAGGAAAATTGAAAACCGGGTCAGTCCGGGTTTGCTGTCGACCTTTATCCGTCCATTATGCGCGGACAGTATTTCATTGACGACGCTAAGCCCAAGGCCCCTTCCTCCGGATTTGGACGACATGAACATGTCAAACATCCGCGCCTTTTTCTCAGGTGGAACGCCCGGTCCATTGTCTTCGATTGTGACGCGGATGGCGCGGCCGAGACGCTCTGACCCGCTTTTCCCAGCGATCGCAAAGCTGGTTTCAAATGCCGTTTCGACTTGTATTTGCGGACTCTGTGTATGAGCGATGGTTGCCTCGACGCCGTTCCGCAAAATGTTCTGAACGGCCTCATGAAGATGATCCTGATCTGCCATAATCTCGGGAAGAGATGGATCATAGAGGCGAATGATCGAGATTTTTCCGCGATGCGCCGCTTCTTCTGCAGCAATCACACGATCTAGGAGCTCATGAATGTTGAGCGGTTCTTTGACCGGCGCTGAGAACAGTTCAAAGGCGGACAGCCTGGAAACGAGACGCTCAATGCGGCGCGTCTCGCTCTGAATAATGTCAATCATGGCAGACTGGTCGTCACGTGCCCCGCGGGAGAGCAATTGTGCGGCGCCGGAGATCCCAGCGAGCGGGTTTTTGACCTCGTGTCCGAGAATACGGCCAAAGGCGGCCACACCCGCAGGATTATTGTTCACCACTGCAGACTCACTTGCCTCGATCATCCCTATGACAACGCCGCCATCCTGAAGCGGGCGGAGCCGGAGATCGAGAACTCGCTGTTGATGCAGGCCGGGTCCACTGACAGGGATGGCGTGTGCGGAGACGTCCCCCTGCAATGCCATCGCTTTATCGATCAGGTCGAAAATCGGAGAGTCGTGGAACAGGATTTCGCTGAGAGGCTTGCGAAACATTGCCCGCTCGGAGTGCCCCAGAAAGGATTGTGCTTCAGGGTTCGCGGCTGTCACGCGTCGGCGTTCATCCAGCCCAAGCAGCGCAAACGGCGCCAGTCCAACCAGATCGAGAGCCGACATCATGCTGCGACCCGGTAGTCTTGTGCTAAGTAAACCCGCTGAAGCGCGGATATCAGCGCAGGGCCAGTTTCGATCTGGCAAAGCTTGGCGCGTAAGGCGCGCCGTTCGGCCTCTGCAAAGGGAAGCGCAACTTTGTCGATATGAGCCGCAACATGTTTGCGTACCATACGAATTCCAAGCTTTGCGCCATACAAAGCGAGGCTGTCTTCGATCTGCTCGCACAACCCATCAAGCTGCTGCATCAGGTCCGGTGTTTCGAACCTCGTTCCCGTCAGGCGCGCGGCGATCTCACCGATCAGCCAAGGCTGACCCATGGCAGCTCGGCCAATCATAACGCCAAACGCGCCCGAGGCAGTTTGAGCGTTTATAGCGTCTTCAACCGTGCGGATATCGCCATTCGCAATGACCGGAACACGTACCGCATCCACGGTGGACTTGATCGCTCCCCAATCGGCTTCGCCCTTATAGAATTGGCACCTTGTCCGCCCATGCACCGTGATAA
>JBCCDZ010000395.1:0-2185 GCA_039030525.1 Pseudomonadota bacterium
ATCTATGTCGAGGGCTTTGCGGGATACGAAGTGTTTCAGTCTTTCCTTGACTTGCGCCGGACAAATCAGGCCGCCAGTGCAACGCCGCCGGACATCTTCTTTGCCTTTTTCATCAAGCTCGCGCACAGCAGCAGATCCGCATTCCGGGCACACGTGCGGCATCACAAACGGCTCAGTCCGCCCTGCGCGATCCGGATCAAGAACGCGCAAGACTTGTGGAATAACATCGCCTGCGCGTTGAATCTCGACCTGATCGCCCTCTCGAACATCAAGGCGCTCAATCTCTTCTTCATTATGCAGCGTTGCGTTCGAGACCACGACGCCGCCGACTGTCACGGGTTTCAATCGCGCGACCGGCGTGAGCGATCCGGTGCGTCCAACCTGGATATCAATCGCCTCCAGCGTCGTGATGGCCTTTTCTGCCGGAAATTTATGCGCGATCGCCCAGCGCGGAAATCGGCTGACCTGTCCAAGGCGTTGTTGCCAATCCAGCCGATCGACCTTGTAGACCACACCATCAATATCATATCCGAGATCAGCGCGGCGCTCGGTCATATCTCGATACGCCGAAAGCAGACCGTCGACATCCTGGTATGGGTGAAACAGAGTGTTGGTCTGTAACCCCCATTCAGCGAGTTTTTGGACCGCTTCGGTCTGCGTTGTTGCGAACGGGGCCGCATGCTGCCCCCAGGCATAGGCGTAGAATTTGAGCGGGCGCTGCGCCGTGATGCCAGGATCTTTCTGGCGTAAGCCTCCCGCCGCGGCATTGCGTGGGTTCATATAGAGCTTACGCCCAGCTTCGGCTTCGGTGGCATTCAAGGCCGCGAAATCAGCATCCGACATATAGACTTCGCCGCGAATTTCGATGCGTTC
This sequence comes from Pseudomonadota bacterium, assembly GCA_039030525.1. Classification (GTDB taxonomy): domain Bacteria; phylum Pseudomonadota; class Alphaproteobacteria; order Caulobacterales; family Hyphomonadaceae; genus Henriciella. The sequence goes on from JBCCDZ010000395.1 coordinate 874, forward strand.
GGGCCATCCGGTGCCAGCCAAATGGTTAGGGACGTCATCTAAAGTTCGGGCATTCGCCGTCACGTCTTCGCCGACGCGGCCATCTCCACGCGTCGCCGCCTTAATCAACTGGCCATATTCATAGGTCAGGCTCAAAGACAGACCGTCAATCTTCGGCTCGGCGGTAATCACCAATTCCTCGTTTTCCGAGAGCCCGAGAAAGCGACGAATTCGATCCGCGAAATCCTGCACATCCTCGTCCGAGAACGCATTATCGAGCGACAACATCGGAACGCCATGCTCAATCTTGCCAAACCCATCGCTAATGCCGGCGCCAACGCGGTCGCTTGGGCTATCCGAGCGTTTTAGGTGCGGGAATCGTTCCTCAATCTCGAGATTTCGATGTCGCAAAGCATCATATTCCGCATCCGTTAGATGTGGCTCATCGTCGCCATAATAGCTGGCATCTGCGAGCTTCAATTCTGTAACAAGACGCGCCAATTCCTTGCGCGCCTGGTCTTCCGTGAGTGCGTCTACCGCAATATCTGCATTCATGCCGCCTCCAGCAATTTCAATGCGGCGGCGCGCGCCTCATTGGTGATGCTGGAGCCTGACAACATTCGGGCGATTTCTTCAAGACGTTGACCGTCATCTAATTGTGCAACCTGGCTTGTGATTTGCCCATTCGCATCCGCATCTTTGAGGACACGCCATTGACGATCCGCGGCTGAGGCAACTTGCGGACTGTGCGTCACAGCAAAAACTTGCCGCTCACCAGACAAGCGCGCCAGGCGTTCGCCAATCGCTGCCGCGACCGCGCCGCCAACACCTTGATCGGCTTCATCGAAAATCAGTGTGCAAGCGTGCCCGGTTTGACTGAGGGCGCATTTCAGAGCCAGTGAGAAACGCGCCAATTCACCGCCCGAAGCAATCGCTTTGAGCGGCCCGAAGCCCGCGCCTGGATTGGTTTCGACTTGAAAGGTTGCCCGCTCCAGACCTTTCGCACCGCTTTCATCATCGCCAATCGGGACGAAGGCGACTTTTACCTGTACCCGGCCCAAATGCAGGGGTTCGAGCTCACCATGTATCGCGGTTTCCAGCGTAGCCGCCTGCTTGTGCCTTTGTTTGCTCAACCGTTCCGCCGTCTTATGCCAGGCCGCCTCTGCGTCTTGCTCCTGCTTACGCGCGTCCTCGAGGGCATCCGACTCGGAATTGCAGAGTGCCAAATCGCGCTGAAACCGAGTCAGAGTGTCAGCCAGATGTTCTGGCATGCAATCATATTTGCGCGCCGCCGCACGCAAGGCGAACAGGCGGGCTTCGACAACTTCCAGAC
>JBCCDZ010000396.1:0-2169 GCA_039030525.1 Pseudomonadota bacterium
CCCGTGCATTTCGCATTTTCCTTTGATGAAGAAGTCGGCTGTCAGGGCGCGCCCCTGATGATTGACCAGATGGTTGCTGATGGCGCCCGACCGGATGCGGTCTGGGTTGGCGAACCGACGCTATGGCAAGTGGTGTCGGGGCATAAAGGCATCATGCTCACGGAAGTCGTCGTGACCGGCAAAGAGGCGCATTCCAGTCTGCCGGCCCTCGGCGTTTCGGCAAATGGTGAGGCGGTCGATTTGATGGGCTTATTGCGGGACCTGGAGCGTGATCTTGCGGCCAATGCCGACCCAGAATCGCCATTTGATCCCCCCTACCCGACTTTGAGCATTGGTGAGCTGAAGGGTGGCACCGCAACCAACATCCTGGCGCGCGAGTGCAAGTTCCTGTTCGATCTGAGGTGTCCGCCTGGCTACGATCCTGATGCGATCCTGGCGCCGTTCCTGGACGCAGCTGCCGCTAAGGATGCGGCATTGAAAGCGCGCTTCCCCGAATGTGGCGTGCAGGTCACCAAGTTGACCAATGTTCCGCCCCTCGCGCCCGGTGAAGACAATGCCGCGGAGACGCTGGTGCGGGCTTTAACCGGCGACAATGCACTGAGAGCTGTTGCTTATGCGACAGAGGCGGGTCAATTCCATCAGGCTGGAATGGCATCCGTCATTTGCGGACCAGGCTCCATCGATCAGGCCCACACGCCAAATGAATTCATTGACGTGGCGCAGCTCAGCCAAGGCGTGGAGGTGTTCAATAAGCTCCTCCGACGCCTCGCTTGATATCGCCTTATTCGAAGCCCTTCATGTCTTCAAGCTCGATGCCTTTGGTCTCTGAAACGGCTTTCGCCACGAAGAAAATCGAGACCACTGCGCCAGCGAAGTAGATCGCGTATGCGCCGCCGAGTGTGATCGTCGAAATCAGCGTAAGGAAAGTGACTGTTACACCGAAATTGGCAAACCATTGGAAGAACCCGCTAACGCCAAGCGCTGATCCACGAATCTGATTCGGGAACATTTCACCCAGCATCACCCACATCACCGGGCCCCAGGAGAGATTGAACATCGCCGCATATGTCACCCCGGCGAACAACGCGAGCGGACCCCAAAACCCAGGCAATACCAGATCACCGGCCTCATTCGTGGTGGCATTGAAGAAACAGATCATCATCGTGCCGAGCGTAATCGCCATCCCGATCGAGCCGATCATCAAAAGCGGCTTGCGCCCGATCTTGTCGATAACCGCGAGCGCGATACAGACCGCGCCGATACTGACAACTCCCATAATCACGTTAATCAGGAGCGCATTGTCTTCTGTGAACCCTACGGATTGCCACAAAACGGCACCGTAATAGAAAACGATATTGATACCAACCAATTGCTGGAACACAGCGAGGCCGATTCCGACCCAAATGATCGGCCTGATCTTGCCGTTATCCAACAAGTCAGAAAGACGAGGTTTGTGATCAGTTGCGATAGAGGATTTGATCTCTTTTAGTTTGTCGGAACCCGCCTGTGGGCCGAAAAGACGCGAAAGCACTGATTGTGCATCATCGTCTTTATCTTTGATCACTAAGAATCTCGGACTTTCGGGAATCATAAACAACGCAAAAAAGAAGATCGCCGCGGGAACCATTTCAACCCAGAACATCCATCGCCACGCTTCAAATCCAAGCCAAAATTCATCAACAGAGGATCCTGCGTTCCCCGCCAACACGTAGTTGCTCATAAAGGCGGCAGTCAGACCGACGATGATCGCGACTTGCTGAATACTAGACAATCGTCCTCGCATATGCGCTGGCGTAATCTCACTAATGTAAGCTGGAGCCAACACGCTTGCTGCGCCTACTGCGAGGCCACCTAAGATTCGGTACACGATAAATTCGAGTGGGCTCGTTGCAACTCCAGACCCCCAAGCGCTGATGAAAAACAGTACCGCCGCCACGACAAGCACACCACGACGACCAAAATTATCAGCCGTGCGCCCGGCAATCATCGCGCCTGCTGCGCACCCTAGTAGCATGGACGCCACTGACCACTGAATAACGGTATCAATATGCGTGGCTTTCACCCAACCGCTATCAGCGAATTCGGCGGCAAGTCCATCAATCGTGCCATTGATGACGCCGCTGTCGAAGCCAAACAGAAAGCCTCCTATGGTGGCGATGACGCTGATTA
>JBCCDZ010000397.1:0-2169 GCA_039030525.1 Pseudomonadota bacterium
CCAACCGCGGGAGAATTGCCATTGCTGATTACCGGGAGCTCGCAGCAGAGCCCGGATTGGTTGGCTCGGAACGCTTGTTGATCCGGCGGAAATGAGTCACTCCTGAGCCAGACTTGGGAGGAAAATATGCATATTTGGATCGCGGGGCTTGGGATTGCCCTGCTGGCAAGCTGTGGCGTGTCGAATGAGATCGCCGAAGCACCGGAACCATCTGCGGCCGCCATCGAAGCTGGGTTGCCAGCCCTCGGCACCGCCACCGAAGCCACCAAGCAAGCCAATTCGGCGCTGGCTGCGCGGCTTGATTTATCACCCGGCTCAGATGGCGATGATGCGCGGCGAGACCGTCTCTCCTTTATCCAGGACGAGGCCATTCTGAACGCAGATGGCGAGGTCGTCTGGGCCATACCGCAATTTGAGTTTCTCGATGGCGATGCGCCAGAAACCGTGAACCCGTCTTTATGGCGACAGTCGCAATTGGCGGCGCATCATGGCCTGTTCAAAGTCGCTGACGGCATTTACCAGGTGCGCGGCTATGACCTGTCGGTGATGAGCGTGATCGAAGGCGAGACCGGCTGGATCATTGTTGACCCACTGACGGCCACCGAAACGGCGGCCGCTTCGCTCAAGCTGGTCAATGATACGCTCGGCGCGCGGCCTGTGACCGGCGTGCTCTATACCCATTCGCATGCCGACCATTTTGGCGGCGCGCGCGGTGTGATCTCCGATGAAGACGTCGCCGCGGGTGTTCCGGTTCTGGCGCCAATTGGCTTTTCCGAAAGCGCGGTGTCGGAAAACCTGATTGCTGGCAATCAGATGAGCCGGCGCGCGACCCTGATGTTCGGCAATACGTTGCCGCGGTCCACCACCGCACACGTTGGCTCTGGCCTGGGGCCTGGTTTGCCGAATGGCACAATCAGCCTGATCCTGCCGACGGAAGAAATTGAAGGCCGCGGCACGGTCCGTGTGATTGATGGCGTCACGTTCGAGTTCATTGACGCCGCTGGAACGGAAGCGCCAGCAGAATTCATGTTCTACCTGCCCGATATGCAGGCTTTGTGTACGGCCGAAGTCGCCACCGCGACCTTCCATAATGTGCTGACCCCACGCGGCGCGAAAGTCCGAGATGCGCTGAAATGGAGTCGGGCGATTGATTATGTCCTGGCCGAATATGGCGACCGCAGTGACGTCGTCTTTGCCTCGCATCACTGGCCAACCTGGGGTCAGGAGAGCGTCACCGACTTCCTGCGCAGCCAGCGCGATATCTATCGCTATGTGCACGATCAGACCCTGCGCAACGCCAATGCGGGCGCCACTATGGTCGAAGCCGCTGAAGCGGTTGAAGAGCCCGAGTTTCAGTCAGGTGACTTCGCCACCCGCGGCTATTACGGCACGCTCAACCATAATGCCAAAGCGGTTTACCAGCATTATTTCGGGTGGTGGGGCGGTGTACCCGCGGAGTATAATCGCTTGCCGCATGAGACCACCGCACCGCGTTATGTTGAGGCGATGGGCGGCGCTGCGGCTGTGCTCGAAATCGGTCAGCAAGCCTTTGCGAGCGGCGACTATCGCTGGGCCGCAGAAGTCTTCAATCATCTCGTCTTCGCTGAACCGGACAACCAGGAAGCCCGCGACTGGCTCTCGGCAACATATGAGCAGCTTGGCTTCCAGGCCGAAAGCGGCGCCTGGCGCAGCTACTATCTGACCGGCGCGGCAGAGCTCCGCCGAGGCGTCCCGGATATTGGCAATCCCCAGCTCGGCAATGCCGACTTCCTGAAAGCGGTCCCGTCACTCGACCTGTTTGATGCCTTGGCCGCGCGGTTCAATCCGGCAAAGATGGATCGCGATCCGTTCACAATTGTGTTCGAGTTTCCGGACTCTGGCGAAACTGTCAGCCTGCTGGTCGGCTCATCGGTACTTGTCCCGCGCGAGGGTGGTGCCGAAGCGCCGACAGCGACCGTGACGATTGACCGATTTGACCTTGACCGTCTGATTCTCGGCGAGGCCCGCCCTTTGGGTCTGGTGACCTCTGGCAAGATGAAGATTTCCGGTAATCGCGGCGCGGTCTCAGCCATGTTTGATGCTCTGGATCAGCCGGACTTCTGGTTCAATACCTGCGCAGTGCGGCGCCTCAGTTATGACGTTTCGTAAAAAAGGCGCGCGCAAAGCTCG
>JBCCDZ010000398.1:0-2152 GCA_039030525.1 Pseudomonadota bacterium
GCGTCGCCTGGACGTCCCGCCGCCACCCAATCCTTATGTGCGCGTTTGAGGAAATCCACATAGCCAGAATCATGCACCGCCAGAATGGGACTTTCGCCGAAATCCATCGGCGATTGCCGATCCGGCAACACGTCCAGGATCGCGTCGACCCGTGCTTGCGATTCTGCATGCGGCACCAAAGCGCCATTTTGCAGTTCGCGCGCTGGCGTATGGGAGGATTGCTTATCAGAGAAAAAGGATTTCATAAGGTCGAGTTCCCACCGCAATTTATGGATTCTTACGCCCGAACCATATCATCGCGGCGGCGCTCAAGCGTCAACACAGGTGCGCGCCAGGGTCTCAGTCATCTGTATTCTGCACTAAGAACAGCAGCTTAGCGTGGCGACTGATGTTCAACTCTCGGCTTATGCTGCGAATCTGACGACATATCCTCCTAAGACAGCGAAATGGGAGAGCTGTTTCTTGTCGTCTAAGGGCGACAATCAATAAGGGGAAAACCAATGTCTGATGAAACTCAAGAACCGCAAGGCGATGTCACCGAAGCGTGGCGCGCCACCCAGGACCAAAAATCCAAAGCTGGACGTCTGCGCATATTCGCCGCCATTGCCTGGGTGATTGCGATTGGCGGGGAAGTGGCCGGGATCGTGCTTTTGCTGCAAGGCCGGTTCGATGATGGCAACCTGCCGCTTCTGATCGGCCTGCTGGTTGGGATCGCGGTGTTCGCGATCGCCGGCAGCCTGATGTGGAAAGCCGCCAACAAGCATGACCCGGCCAGCAAGGCGGACGGATTTAAATTCTTCGTACAAAACCAGTTGGGCGCAATCATTACGATTATCGCCTTCCTGCCCCTCCTCATCCTGATTTTCATGGACAAGGATATGGACCCCAAAAACAAGCAGATCGCAGGCGGGGTCGGCGTTGCCCTCGCCGTGGTCGCGACACTGTTTGGGGTGAGCTATAATCCGCCATCAGTCGAGCAATATACAGAAGACATGAACGAGTGCGCGGCTCAGATCAAAGCCAATTTGCCAACCACGGCCTGTTCACCGGAAGTGGCCGAGCAAGCACAAGACATTGCCCGCGACACGGACGCCGTTGTCGAGGCCACAGGCGGCAGCGAAGTGGTCTACTGGATCGCGCCACCCGGCACCGCCAAGAAGCACGACTCACCGCGGGTGTTCCATCTCTGCGAAGATGTCAGCCCGTTGCGCGACAAAGCGATTGTGAGCGGTTCAGTAACAGAGGCCTATGCGCAAAACGCCAAACGCATCACCAAACAGATCACCATGGAACAGAACCAGTGCGGGTTTAGCACTGAAGAGTGATCGACAAGAGCTGGGACCGGTCGGCTGATGCCCAAATGGGCAGCAGCCGGCTGCACCAGCGTGATCCTTCTTGCCCAAGCTGGCAAAGTCGGCTTTCGTGGACCTGTTCTCTCATAAGGATCGATCCACAAGCTTGAGTGATACAATCCCCTCTCGCCGTCGCCTTCAGCGCGACAAGGACTTTACAGGGGGCAGACTGACCTCTTTCCGCGAAGTCTTCTTGCGCCATGGATTGCCAGGCTTGATCTTGGCTGTGCTATTTCTCGGGATTCCTGAGATGCCGTCGGTCTTTGCAGACAGTTTGACGCGCGCCGCTGCAAATATCCCATATTACGCGACAGCCTATGTTTTGATCCTGATCGGCCTCAGCGCTTATGCCTGGCGGCTTGAGCGACGATTGAGCGCCGCCCAGCTGGGCTGGATCATCTATCTCGGTACGCTTTCTTTCTGGGAAGAATGGGTGTTCCGTCTGGCCATTCCCTACGCCCTGGAAAGCATCGGCGCGACGGCATGGTTGGCTATTCTTCTAAGCGCCATCTTATTTGGCGGCCTGCATTTTTTCACGCTGCGCTGGAAGTGGCAGTGGTGTGTCTCTGCGGCAATTGGGGGTCTCGCTTTGAGTCAGCAAATGGGGATTCACAATGACTTGCTCTGGATTACGGCGTTTCATTGGATCGGGACCTGTTTCAATACCCCCCGACCACCCGGACAATCCGCGCAGCTGACTACCAATTGACACCTAGGTCCGTGGGCAATCCCAATTAAAAAAGCCCGGCCGATATGGCCGGGCTTTTTTTAATTTCGATGCTCGCGCGATCTATTCTTCC
>JBCCDZ010000399.1:0-2151 GCA_039030525.1 Pseudomonadota bacterium
CGGACATGAAGGACGCGCGCTGCAAGCGGATGATGTATTGACCTCGCCGGGCGGTGACCCTCACGTCTCGCTGCTCCAGACCCCAGATGCCATTCGTCCCGTTTTCACTCATGCGTTCGGCCTTCGAGCATGTGTTTCCGCTGAGACCCGCATGCTTACGGACGATGCCCGCGACGCTCTGTTTTCGGAAACCTTCACCGCGGGCCGTCAGGCCACGCGCATGGGCATTGAATTCACAGGTCATAAGCTTGAGATCCAAGGGGATGGATTGATGAAGAGCGCGCCGGTGTTTCCGGGCACGATCCAGTGCCCGCAATCAGGTCATCCCATTGCGCTGTCCTGCGACGCACAAACAACGGGGGGATATCCTCGGATCGCGCACATTGCGGAGTGCGATCGACACCTGCTAGGTCAAATTCGCCCGGGCAACTCCATCGTACTTTTACATCGGTCGCCGCGCGAAGCGGTCGAAGAGGGTTTGAAAAAGCGAGCGCTGTTACAAGACTGGTTGCTCACTCGCACGCCTTAGTCTGGATCGACAACGAGCAAGTCGTCCATGTCCTTCACCGTTTCCATCACGGGGAAGGTCGAGGTTTGAGCAATGCCGGGCAGCTCAGAGACGACATCCCCCAATAGCTCTCGATAGGTTCGCATATTGCGGGTGCGGATTTTCAGGAGGAAATCATAACCGCCGGACATCATATGGCAGGATTGAATCTGCGGAACCGATTGCACTGCATCGCTGAACGCTTGCAGGTGCCGGCGGGTCGTGGCCTCCAGCTTGACCTGAACAAAGGTCACATAGTCTTGGCGTATTTTGCTGGCGCTCAGCACGCCTTTATAGCGTTCAATGTACCCGCGCGCCTCCAGGCGTCTCAGCCGTGTCAGGCAAGGCGTCTTACTCAGACCGACCGCCTCTGAAAGATCACTGATCGATAAGCGCCCATCTGCTTGCACAGCACGCAGTATCTTACGGTCGAACTCGTCCAAATCTTCTAGCATTTGATCATTATACAGTGTTTTTGATCTCAAATCATCTAATAATAAGACCTGTTGAATCGCTTTATGGCCTTTGTTCGGATCAAAAATCCCTGACAATTCTGATAGACTGTCATCATTGCGATGGAGTCTGGTATGCCCTTCAGCCCCCATGACGGACGAGTTCAGTTTGATGATTTGTGCCGGGCGTATCTGCGCGACGAAACGGAGCTTGTCTCGTCACTCGCAGGACGTCTGCGTCTGTCGGGACCTGATCACAAGGCGATTGATTCTCACGCGAAACACCTCACGTCAGGCTTGCTGAATGACACAAAATCGCTCTCTCCAGTAGATGCGTTTTTAAAAGAGTACAGCCTGTCTTCTCAGGAAGGCATTCTGCTCATGCGGCTCGCTGAGTCGCTTGTTCGAACGCCCGATCCTGCGACCGCGTCTTACCTTTTACGGGATAAAATCAATGCCGGGACCTGGCGGCCGCATCTGCGCGCAAAGCATGGCTTTGTGAAGCTCGGCACATTCGGGCTGAGCGCATGCAAAGCTTGGATTCAAGCCACAGGCGGCGTCGAGGGTCGGAGCCTGCTCGCGCGCCTGGGTGACCGGGTTATGCTGAGCGCTGTGCGGCAAGCCATTGGGCTGCTTGGCAGGCATTTTGTCGTCGGCACCACCATCGAGACAGCAACAAAACGCGCACGGACCCTGTCGGATTATGACGCGACCTACTCCTATGACATGCTCGGCGAGGCCGCCCTGACGGACGCCGATGCGGCGCGTTACTTTGACGCCTACAAATCCGCGCTTCTGCATCTGGCGTCGACGTCAGGGCCGCATCAGCCTCTGCAAGACTCACCTGCGCTTTCGGTCAAGCTGTCCGCTCTGCATCCGCGTTATGAATACGCCCAAAAGGATCGCTGCGTCCCCGCTTTGGCGGAGCGGATGATTGAGCTTTGCGAGATCGCGTCTGCAGCGAATATCGGCCTCACAATTGATGCCGAAGAGGCCGACCGGTTGGAAGTGTCTCTTCTTGCGTTCGAGCGCCTTTTAGCGGCTTCACCTGACGCGACCTGGGCCGGACTGGGTCTTGCCGTTCAGGCTTATCAGCGCCGCGCGCTTGCAGCGCTCAGCTGGATCAGCGAGGCGGCTCAAACGCATCGCCGC
>JBCCDZ010000400.1:0-2124 GCA_039030525.1 Pseudomonadota bacterium
CGGTCACCAAAGCCAGGCGCGGCGCGGTCTCACCTCTCGAATCGAGACGGGTATCATTGGCGGTGAAGCCGTCGCCCTGTTTGCGCAAGGCGGCCTCGACCACAGGATGGCGCAGCCCTTCAGCTTCGAACACAGGGGCGTCAGACAGGGTTGGCCGCACGGCGCCCACTTCGCTGGCCCATTCCGCGCCTGCCGTCGCTGTGTCCAGCTCAGCCAGCGCATAAGCCGCCTGACTTAGCAGCGCAGACAAGGATTCCACGCGCTCGCAGAATGCCTCGAATATGGCCAGCTCCCGGCCTTTCGAAATGTCATCAGCCCGCGAGATCTTGCCAGCCAGTTCGGAAAGTTCCGACGTCGAGAAACGCACATTCGAGGCCAGGGTCTGCCGATGGATAAAGGTCTCAGCCAGAGGCGCCTGCATCATCGGATCGGCGTGTCGGGCCGGAACATCAATGAAATAGCCGAGCACATTATTAAACTTGATCTTCAGTGCGCTGATGCCGGTCTGGTCAACATATCGGGTTTGCAGCTCAGCAATAATCTGACGACTGTCCGATTTTAGCGCCCGCGCTTCATCCAGCGGGACGTCCCAACCCGTAGTGATGAAGCCACCATCGCGCGCCAGGGTCGGTAAGTCATCGCTCAAGGCCTGTCCGAGATCATGGCTTAAGGCGGCGAGATCTGGATGATCGGACAGAGTCAGGGCTTCGAGCGCCAATTCGATCAGATCTGGCGGATGGGTCTGCGCGCGTGCGACTTCAGCGACGACCTTTTCGCCTGCTTTCAAGGCACTCGCGATGCCAGCAAGATCGCGTGGTCCGCCGCGCCCAAGACGAATGCGCGACCGGGCGCGCTCGAGGTCTGGCACTGCTTTCAACGCTGTTCGAATAGCCTCGCGCAGATGATCATTGGCGAGGAAAAACGCGATGGCATCATGGCGTGCAGAAATCGCACCGGCCTCGGTTTCCGGCCGCGCCAGTCGTGCGGCCAATAGCCGGGCGCCAGGCGAGGTCAGTGTGCGGTCGACCGTGGCCAGCAAGGTGCCCTGCCGCCCGCCATTCAAGGCCGTATCAATCTCAAGGCTGGCGCGCGTGGTAGGATCGATGGCCAGCACCGTCGTGCTTTCACCCCTCTGCGGCGGATCGAGGCGAATGTCTGCGCCTGCTTGCGTCAAACTCAGATAATCCAGCAACAGGCCAGCCGCCGCGAGTTCTGGCTTCGAAAACACGCCAAATGCATCGAGCGCGGCAATCTTGAACGCGTCTTTGAGCAGGCGTTCGCCGGATTTGACGCTCGCTGCATTGTTCGGGCGGTATGTGGTCGGCGGGCGCAGTGCCTCGTCCGCGGCGCGCATTAGCGGCCGGTCCGCATCGCGTTCGGTAACCAGCAATTCCTTAATCGGTAGGGCGCTTAGGGTTTCTGCCAGCGTTTCCGGCGCGAAAGCGCGGACCTCAAAATACCCGGTTGAGACATCGCACGCGGCAAAAGCTGCCTCAGCTCCTGATCCAGACAATGCGACCGCCACCAGAGCCTGACCCTGTCGGGCCGATAACAGGCTGTCTTCGGTGATCGTGCCCGGCGTGACGATGCGGACGATCGCGCGATTGACGATGGATTTCGAGCCGCGCTTTTTGGCTTCTGCCGGACTTTCGGTCTGTTCACACACGGCGACCCGTGCGCCGGCCTTGATCAGGCGGGCGAGATAGCCTTCAGCGGCGTGATACGGAACGCCGGCCATTGGGATCGGTTGGCCATCATGCTCGCCCCTTGATGTTAACGTGATGTCGAGGATTTCCGCAGCCCTGACGGCGTCGTCAAAAAACAGCTCGTAGAAGTCGCCCATGCGAAAAAACAGGAGTGCATCGTCATGCTGCGCCTTTATGGCAAGGTATTGCGCCATGAAGGGTGTTGGGGCTTTTGGCTTTTTCACGGTTCCAGCGGTGTCGGGCACAGTCTTGCGAATCCTTCATCAGCTGTTCCGAATAAAGCAATCACAACGGCTTGTCCCCCCTTGCGGACACGCTTATGAGGCTCCACAAAATCGAAAAAGCCTCGAAAGGCGAATTGATCATGACCACCAAGCGTCCAAGCTTTACCGATCAGGAAGCGCTCGATTTCCACGCA
>JBCCDZ010000401.1:0-2108 GCA_039030525.1 Pseudomonadota bacterium
AACGCTCAATCACAATGCGAAAGCCGTCTATCAGCACTATTTTGGATGGTGGGGCGGTGTTCCGGCGGAATACAATCGCCTTCCGCATGAGGTCACGGCGACACGCTATGTTGATGCCATGGGCGGCGCGGCATCCGTCTTAGAGATCGGACAAAACGCTTTCTCCGCCGGTGATTATCGCTGGGCTGCAGAAGTCTTCAACCACTTGGTCTTCGCAGAACCAGACAATCAAGAAGCGCGCGACTGGCTCTCAGCTGCCTATGAACAGCTCGGCTTCCAGGCGGAAAGCGGCGCGTGGCGCAGCTATTATCTGACGGGCGCCGCCGAACTTCGCCGCGGGCTTCCCAATGTCGGAAATCCGCAGTTGGGGAATGCAGACTTCCTGAAAGCCGTACCCTCAATCGATTTGTTCGACGCCTTGGCGGCGCGCTACAATCCATCAAAGATCGAGCGCGATCCGTTCGCCATCGTGTTTGACTTTCCAGACACGGGCGAGACCATTACAATTTTGGTGGAAAAGGCCGTCATTGTTCCCCGTGAAGGTACAATCGACGACCCCGCAGCCACCGTCACGATCGATCGATTGGATTTCGACCGCCTCATCTTAGGCGATGCCAGTCCGCTCGGCCTCGTCACATCCGGCAAGATGAAGATTGGCGGCAAGCGCGGCGCTGTCTCCGCGATGTTCGATGCGCTCGATCAGCCGCCTTTTTGGTTTAACACGGTTACGCCTTAAAACGGGCCCAGAAAACTCGCCTATGGCGCGAATATTGCTTCTCATCGAACAGAAAGTCGAAGGGAAGCAATATGAGACGCTTGATCGCCACAAAACTGTTCCGTCGTGAGCCCAAGTCAGAACGGAAAGAGCGCACCATTATGGAGTATGGCGACCCTGTAACCGTCGAGCGTTCCAAGGAACTGCTCGCGCGGCGTCGCCTAAAAGGCCTTTCAGACGGGCACCCGGTCGGGCTCTAGTCGCCGTCCCAGCCGAACACGTCTTCTAGTCCAACGCCGAACACGCGCGCAATCCGAAACGCGCTTTCCAAGCTTGGAGAATATTTCCCTTGTTCGATTGCGATCACGGTTTGGCGCGTGACCCCAATCTCTTTGGCCAGCGCGGACTGACTCATCTGATCATTCGCCTCGCGCAGCTCTTTCACGCGATTGGTAATCGGAGGACGCTTCGCCATCTTAATAGGCTCGATTATAGTTGAAGACGTGCAGGAAGCACATCGCGGCCTCACCGATCATCAGGGCTCCAACCAGGCTGTGAAAGAGCAGATCGCCATTATGATGAAACAAGAACCAGACCAAAGAGATGTATGCTCCGATACTTGTGATGTAGCTGGCGGCGGCTAGCGATTTCATATTCACGAACCGGTCCCGCTCATCAAATTCACCCACCGTCTCTGGATCCTTGGTTTGCGCGGCTTCCCAACTGCCCAAAGCGATAAAACTGCCTGCAGATATAATGATGACGACGACTAAATAGGTGCCGAAAGTTCCCCAGCTCGGCGGCGCAATTTGCTCAAGCCCAATCGATTGCTGCCAGACGACAGAGAAGTAGCCCGCTCCGGCGATCAAAACGGCCAGTCCGGTGGCCAAATATCCTTTTTCCCAAAATGACATCGCTTAAACCCCTCGCCGATAATACCAGATCGTCAGAGCGTATTCAGCCAACTGGCTGAGCACCATGCCCGCGACAATCATGTGAAACATCAAGTTGCCGTCGCCCAACACCGCGAACGCAAATAGCGAAAGCATGCAAACAACACCCAACAACAAGCCGCTCAAATTACCAGCTCGCCAGACAACCAGACGGTCGCGCTCATCTTCGGGCGCGTTGGCATCCGCTGGATTGCCAAGCGCCGCAACGGCATGACCAAAGATCGCAATAGCGACGATTATGATCACGCCCATGGCCAGACCGCCAGCGTTTGGCGGCGGAACCGTCTGAACGACGTTTGCCAGAGCCAGCACTGTCCAGGCGTAGAATGTGCCTGAGACAATCAAGGCGAAACACATAACCCAAGCTGATTTTTCCTGGAATGACATTGAGAACTCCGTGTTAAAAATCTTGTACACCTCATGTAGTAAAATATTTTTGA
>JBCCDZ010000402.1:0-2095 GCA_039030525.1 Pseudomonadota bacterium
CCGCGCGCGAGCTTTTCCAGCAGTTCCGGGCGCCGCTTCGCCCCATTATGGTCATGATAAGGGGTGAGTTTGGCGCGTATATTATGAGCATCCATCAAGCGCCGCGCGACTCGCGTGTCTTCCGCCAGGACTTCATCCACGGCGGCCAGCGTATCCAGGGCTCGCAACGAGATGTCACGCAGGTTTCCGATCGGTGTGGCGATGATGTAAAGACCGGGATCCAGCGCTTGCGCGGTGTCGGTCCGGGTTTTAGGTTCGCGGGCAAGGCGATTCCCGTCGCGTCCGTTCTGTGCAGTGGAAGAAGGAATTTTTGATGACATTGCCGACAACATCGCGCGTCCGTGCGCCGCTGCCAATCCTCTTTTTTGCAGCCATTCTGGCAATGACAGGCTGTGCTACGTCTTCACCCGGTCCGGTCGGCCCTATTTCGACCGGTAATCCGCGCGTCGATCCGGTCACTGGCGAACCCACCGGAGAGCTTGGCTCGGACACAGTTGGCGAAGAGGGGATGAGCGACATCGCTGAAGGCGAAGGTCCGACTGGCCCATACACGCCGCCGCATATGGAAGGTCGCGAAATCATTCGCGCCGGCGTTTTGTTACCCTTCACGCACCCAAATGAACGCGTGCGTCAGCAAGCCGAAGGCATGCTGGCAGGGATCGAGCTGGCGCTGTTCGATTTCGGCAATGAGAATGTTGTCCTACTACCTAAGGATACGGGTGGATCGCAAAGCCAGGCCGTCACAGCCGCTGAAGATTTACGCAATCAAGGCGCAGATGTCGTGCTCGGTCCGCTCTTCGGCGCGAATGTGCAGCAAGTCCGCGAGGCCCTCACACCGCCACAAGAATCGGACTTCTTCGGATTTACCACAGAGCCTGCTGAGGAGCCGAACCCGGTCATTGCATTCTCGAATGACCGATCCGTCGCGAGCTATGGCGCCTGGCTCGCCTCGATTGCGCCGGAAGAAGAAGTGACCGCGATTATCGAGTATGCGGCCCTGAGAGGCTATGATCAGTTCGCCTTCTTCGGTCCGCAAAGTGGTCTTGGTACACAGATCGAGGCGGCTATGCAGCAAGCGGTTTTGGAAAATGGTGGCTTCATGCTGACCTCTGGCTTCTATCCAGCGTCATCCACCAATCCGAATACAGAAGCCGAATACTTTGCGCAGACCATTGCGAATGCTGTTGAGTCTGGCGCCCGCATTGCGGTTCTGGTGCCAGAGCGCGGCAATCGCTTGCGCCGTATTGCGCCGCTTTTGGCATATTACGGGGTCGACACACGGCAAGTGAAGATGCTGGGCACGGGCGCCTGGAATGATCCGAATATCTGGCGCGAGCCGAGCTTGCGCGGGGCCTGGTTCCCAACAGCGCCGTCTGTGGATGTGGCTGATTTCGAGCAGCGTTTCGCGCGCATGTATGGCGCCCAGCCAAGCTCTCTGGCAGCGGTTGCCTATGATGCCGCCGCGCTGGTCATTGCATTATCAGAAGATGGAGAATTGACCTCTGGCGAGCTGATTAATCGCGATGGCTTTATGGGGATTAATGGCCTGTTTCGGTTCCGCGATGACGGCACGGCAGAACGCTCATTGGCGATTATGGAAATCGACCCCACACTGGAAGATGGTTCAGGTGCCAAGGAAATCCTGCCCGTGTCGCCCAGCTTCGATGAGACAATCGGATAGGCGACTAAGCCGTCGGCTGCTCTGGCAATCCTAATAAGCGACGCGCCGCAATTCGATGCGGTTCGCGAATATGCGCCCCCACGATGCCAAGCGCTGTGGCGAGCACAGTCGCGTCATCGGTAAAGCCGAGTCCGGTCACCAGATCTGGTATGGCATCGACCGGCAGCACGAAATATCCTAAAGCTGCAAACAGCACCAATTTGGCTTTTATCGGCGTCTCGGCGTCGATCGCACAATAGTACGCCGCTGCCAGATCATCGGCGAACGGAATACGACCCGCGACGCGCAAAAGCTTGGGAATAAGCTTGCGTTTCGTCCGTTTGCGCTGCCGTTCCGTTGGGATAGGCAGCTGCGTAGGCACGGTTTCACCGTTTTCTATGATGATTTCCGTTGGGTCAGACATTGGCCGCTCGC
>JBCCDZ010000403.1:0-2075 GCA_039030525.1 Pseudomonadota bacterium
CGTCATTTTCATCTTTGCCGCTTCGGGTCTGGTCATATCTTGGCTTTGGCGTGAGTTTATTGGCGCTTGCCTATCTCGCCTTTATCGTGACCAAGGTCGTCGTGTTCGGGCTCGATACGCCAGGTTACGCATCTTTGATGAGCGTCATTCTGTTCTTTAACGGCATTTCCCTGATCGGGATCGGTGTGATCGGCGAGTATCTTGGACGCATCTTTACCGAGGTCAAAGCGCGGCCACTTTATATTGTCTCAGAGACGGTCGGTTTTGACGTGGCACAGAATGCTGCAAGAACGGATCAGCAGCGGACCGCTGGATAAGCGTATCGGTTTACATTCCGACGTTTATTTAAATAACCGCCCTTTCAGTGCGCGATCAATCAGTAAGACCCAGCCACTTAAGACCATTATCAACCCGAAAAACGCGGCCAGTTTCAGCCACCAGGAATCAAACCGGTCATCACCGGTGAAATCCAGAATGTGAAACCGCCAGAGAATATCGAATATGCGCCACTTGGTGGTGCGAACCGATCGAATGTCTCCGGATACAGCGTCAATGTAGATGCGTTGCTTGCGCGGCTCAAATTCGACAATCCAGGCTGGCAGCGGCCCACCATATTCCCGCAATGGGTTTTCATCGATGCGATAAATGACCGTCAAAGCGCCCAACCCATCCGGCTTATCGTCAAACCGACCGATCAGTGCCTGCACGTCCTGTTCGGTGAGCGGCGACCGGGTCTCGCCCGTGCTGGCATCAATCATTTGTCTCCCGGTCTCTGTTTGAACCATCCAGACGGGCTGACCGAGAAAAGGTTTCAGCATCAGATCTGACACTGGCGCGTTGAGCTGTTCGATAATCTGCTGCGCCGGCACCCTAACAGACATGTCCGACAAATCGCCATGCTCAATGACCGGCCGCCACGGATCCCCGCGAATTTCTTCAATAGGATAGAGTGAGAAGAAAAATCCGCTCGCCGTCCAGGACAATAGAAGCAGCCCTGCAACCAAACCAATAATCTTGTGCACACGCGCGGTGCGCCGGGCCTTCATCGACATCGCCGACCTCTCTGGAATTTCGCGCTTAGCTGGCACAATCTAGCATAGGCGAAAAGCTCAGGCATGCGGTTTGGGGACGTTTGGTCACGCTTCGCCGAAAAATAACAAAAGAGTCACAAATACCCTATTGACCACATTTGTAGTCATCGCTATTGACCACAATTGTAGTCAAAAGGTGAGATGATGAGTCTACAAATCACTCCTGCTGAATTGGAAATCATGAAAGTGCTGTGGAAACGGCCTGGCATCGGCGCGTCGGAAATAGTCGACGCCTTGGACGGTGAACAGGATTGGAGCCCGCGCACGGTCAAGACCTTGCTATCGCGCCTGGTTGAGAAGGGCGCGCTGGACACCAAGGCGGAAGGACGGCGCTATTTGTATCGTCCTTTAATCGCCAAGCGTGACTATCAAAAGAAAGAAGCCGGACAGCTAATCGACAAACTGTTCGGTGGACGCGCGGCCCCTCTGGTGGCGCAACTGGCTGATGCCCGCGGGCTCAGCACTGACGATATCGAAGAACTCGAAGCTCTGTTGGGGAGACTGAAGCAATGAGCTGGACAAATTTTCACCCATTCATTCAAGAAGCGACTCTGACCACATTCGCGGTAGGTCTGTTAGTCCTCCTGGTCTTGGTTATCCGCAAGCCGTTCGCCAAACGCTATGGCGCCAAAGCGGCTTACTTGCTGTGGGCCTTGCCGCTGGCACGCTTCGTGACCCCGCCGCTGCCAGGTAATTGGTCGCTCGCAGGCTTGCTCGGATTCTCGCGGCCAGCGCCGACCCAGGACGTGGCGAGCGAGCCTTCCGTGTTCTTCACGCACGAGGCAACACGGGTCCCCGCCGAAATCGTTTGGGCAACACCGGTCGAATCTGCAGAACTCGGCGCCGTCCCGCCAGCGCTTCCGACGTTTGAGGAATTGTCGGTCACGACCTCTCCGGCCATTGAAGTCGCCGCCCCCGCTACAACAAGCTTGCTAGAGGCCACCCTGGCCCAGGCGCCCCTGATCCTGACGTGTGTCTGGATAA
>JBCCDZ010000404.1:0-2042 GCA_039030525.1 Pseudomonadota bacterium
CCGTCCACTTTCGATCACCGCGATAAGGGGAGCCCCCTGCTCCAAGGCTTCGCTCACGATCTCAAGATCAACCCCGGTTTCCGCTTTCGGGACCATGACGAAATCGGGGGAGCTGCCAGACGCTGCGAGCGCGGCAATATCTGCGCATCCATCGGCGGTTCGCGGACTATTGATCCGAATGCCAGCTTTGACCTGACCGCGATGCGCCAGCCACCCCAAAGCGGCGGCGCGCGCTTGGGCCTTGGCGTCAGGCAATACGGCATCCTCGAGATCAATGATGATTGTGTCCGTGCCGCTCGCAGCGGCTTTGTCAAACCGCTCGGGACGCGAACCTGGAACGAAAAGAAGTGATTTAAATGTGGTTGTCATAAAGGATCCAAATTTGTCCGGACAAATTAGATCGAACCTCTGATAAGGTCAAACAGTGTTTTTGTCGCGCCGTGGAAACGGGCAGGTCTCTTCACGCTCAACCAAATCAAACGCGAAGAGAAATTTGGCGACCCCTGTCAGAATGCCGCCAATCATACCAAGCTCGACGATTTGTCCGGGGTCGTAATATGCGCGCAATTGCGCGTGTAAGTCTGCGCTCAGCGTCCCCCCGGCATTTTGCAGCTCAAGCGTATCTGATAAGGCAGCGATCGGCCGCAGCTCGGGTCGAAGCGTCTCTAGGTCACCCGCGAACAGCGCATCAATTTCCGCATCCAATAATCCGGCGTCACGGGCCGACGCGCGATTGCCTTGATTGCAGAACTTACAGCCATGCTGAACCGAAAGTCGGAGACGCAATACTTCCAACGCGATTTTTGGCACCCGACCTGAGTTGAACACATCTCCGTAAAACCCGTCTATGTACCAGCGCAGCAGGTCCGGACTATTCGCCATGACCTCAAAAAATGTCGCCTCGCCGCGCAGCGCAGTAGAGGCATCATGCATAGTTTGGAGATCCTCTGGCATCGCCTCGCGGGAGATACGCGGCAGCAAAGGATCGGGTTTGGTCACGATAGTGATTCTATTGATTTCATCGGCACCGGCTCTAGCGCTGTCCCGAGTGTCGTATTCCAGCGATTTAGAAATCCGAACATGGCGATCACGGCCACGATCTCTGTGATTTCGCTCTCGGAAAAATGCGCTTTCAGGCGATCGAAGTCTTCATCCGTCGTCTCATTTGGCACGACGCCTGCCTTCATCGCCAGATTGATCGCGGACCGTTCGGCGTCCGTGAACAGCTCGCTATCCTCAAAACTCCAGACCGCATCAATCTTGTCTTGCGCCACGCCCTGCTCACGCGCGCCATGTGCGGCATGGGCAGAACAGTAGAAACACCCCGCCGCCTTGCTGGCCGCTTCTCCGACCAATCGCTTCAGTCCATTGTCGACCGAGCCTGGTCCATACACAGCGGCGACAAGCCCCCACATGGCTTTGGTCAATGCTGGATGACGCGCCATAACCAGGGCATCATTCGGCACAAAGCCCATCAGATTCTCGGCATTCTCGATTATCTGCTGCATCTCTGGATCGAGTTCATCTAATGATAGAGGCGCGAGCCGGGTCATTGGCGCGGATCGGAGATGATCTGATTGAGTTCGATTGTGTGACCGTCATTGTCGACCAGCATCGAGACCATAACCACAATATCGCCAGCCGGTGACGGGTAGCGACGCTCTTTCGGCGCACCGATCGTGATGACGCCTGGCGCGGCAGCCGCAGCCGGGAAGGTCACGTCCAGAGTTTCGGAATTGAAGAGCAGGACAATTTCGCCTGGTGTGAAGTCGGCCGGGTCTGGCTCTGCCAAGTCCTGTTCGGTCTGGTCGAGAAACTGCCAGAGACCAAGCATGCCGATGAAACTGTCATTGGCTTTCAGCAGAACCAGGCGAGACCGGTTTTCTCCATCCGCACCATAACGCATGGCGAGACCTGGTGATGTCAGCTCCTGATCATATTCCACCGTCATACCGAGCGCGTCGCGATAGAGCGCCAACGACTTCTCGATATCGCGAACAACCAGGGTCGTACGCCGCAAATCAAGCGGGTTGGCGTCCACG
>JBCCDZ010000405.1:0-2015 GCA_039030525.1 Pseudomonadota bacterium
ATGCGGGATTGCGGAAGGCAATCTCTGGTATCACTTCAAGAGCAAGCGCGCCTTGCTCGACGCCCTTTCTGAACAATTTCTTGAGGATGTCGAAGTCCGGCTTGCAATGCTGCCGAGCGCGTCTGAAAGCATACTCAGCGATTATGCCGCCATGTTGACGGCCTTGATGTCAGAGCAGAGACGCTATCGCTTTCTGTATCGCGATCAGGCTGATTATGGCGAGCACACAGAGCGCCTATTGCAGCGACTGCCCGGCATTTATCGTGACACGCACACACAATTTCAATCATTCCTGCACGGCATGGTCAAAGCCGGTCATCTATCCATACCGCCAGAACGCCTGCCGGATCTGACGACCAATTGCGTCATCATATTGCGCTATCAGCTGGAATATCTGCGCGAGCGCGGCGATGATAGCGAGATTGGGTCTGGGGCCGTCCGCAGCGCCATACGGCAGCATCTTACCCTGTTCGAGACAGCATTGACGCCTGGCGCGAGGCAAGAACTGGAACAGGCCCTGGATCGGTCTTTCGAGGCCGTCTGAACGGCCGCTACGGCACGCGACGTCTTCTCCCCTTTCACCTGGCTCCGAACCGGCGCACAGTGCGGTGTGATAAGTCTCGTGCGAGGACGCCATCATGGGTCATGAGGGCCAAGAATTACTCATCAAGGATGCGCTGGTCTTTTTGCTGGCGGCAGGTCTGGTTGTGCCCCTGCTTCGGGCCGTCAAACTTCCCGCGGTGGTTGGCTTCATTCTGGCTGGCCTGGCACTGGGACCGAGCGGCTTCAGCGCGTTTAGCGATCAGGTTCCGATCCTCGAATATGTGACCATTTCCGACCCAGCGGCGGCCGCCCCGTTTGCCGAACTGGGCGTTCTTTTCTTGCTCTTTCTACTGGGCTTGGAGCTGTCATTTCAAAAACTCTGGGCCTTGAAGCGAACCGTCTTCGGCGCGGGCACAATGCAGGCTGTGCTGAGTGCGCTAGTGGTTGGATATGGCCTGACCCTGATTGGCTTGCCCCCGACCGAAGCGGTGATTATCGGGTTGGCGCTGGCGCTGTCATCGACCGCGATTGTGATGCAAATCCTGGTCGAGCAGAAACGCGCCGCGAGCCCGGTTGGGCGCAGTGCTCTAGGGGTTCTGCTGTTTCAGGACATTCTTGTAGCGCCTATTCTGATATTTGTTGGCTTCACGGCCAGCCGCGGCGAATCCGATCTGGCAACGGTTCTTTTGCAAGCCTCGTTTAATGGCTTCCTCGCCCTCGCCATTATCTTCGTCATTGGCCGATTTTTGCTTCGCCACTTGTTCAGACTCGCCATCAATGCAGGCGGGCGCGATTTTTTGATGGCAATCACTTTGCTGACCGTGGTCGGTGCGTCTGTGATCACCGCCAATGCGGGCCTATCTCTCGCATTAGGCGCGTTTCTCGCCGGCCTGCTTTTGGGCGAGACCGAATTCAAGCATCAGACCGAGATCGATCTCGAGCCCTTTAAAGGCCTGCTGCTGGGATTGTTCTTCTTGACCGTAGGCCTGGCCATCGACCTGTCCGTTGTGATCGACAATTGGCAAATCATCTTAGCGGGTCTGGCCGCGCTGCTGACGCTGAAAGCTGTGATCGCCTTCGTCGCCATTCGCGTGTTTTCTGGCAATCGCGAAACTGCCATCGAAACGGCATCGCTGCTGGCCCCGGCGGGCGAATTTGCATTTGTCATTCTCGGCGCAGGCGTCGCAGCCGGATCGGTCGCCACCGGCAATGCGACCATAGTCAGCGCCATAGTTGCGTTATCCATGCTGATCATAGCCGCCAGTTGGCGGTTCGGACGCTGGCTCGCCAGGCAGCTCGGGCCAAAGCATACCGACTTTCTCATTCAGCCCGATGCCAGTGAAAGCGAAGGCCATGTCATTATCGCCGGATTTGGCCGTGTTGGCCGGGCGGTGTCGCATATTCTGGAAAAGGAACAAGCCGATATTGTTGGCCTCGATACCAATCCCGGCATTGTCGCCAAACAGCGGTCG
>JBCCDZ010000406.1:0-1987 GCA_039030525.1 Pseudomonadota bacterium
CGCAATGACGCGCATATAGATCCCCTCGCGGTCGCTGACCCGGCGCTCAACGAGCAATCTGGCGACTTGGTGATCATCTTCAAACGCATTGCCGGTCAGGCTGTCCAGGAGCGCTTTGGCAAGATTGTCGAGGTCCATCCAGGGGGCGTCGCCCGTGTACTCCATGATGATATGGACGTCATAGTCACCATAGCCCGGGCGCAACCGGGGAAAGTCCTTTCGAAAGAACTCGCGAAACAATTGTTTGTAATAGCGGGTCTGGGTGGTCAGGCCGAAACAACGAACCTCGAGCGCACCATCATCAGTTATTCTTCCGCGGACTTTGCCGTTTTTGACCCAGCCGTCCACGCTTTAGAAGATCCAACCGGAAGCTTCCCGACGCACCACATCCTCGATCACATCGATCGCGGCTTCGCTATCATTCAGGCATGGCACAACCGAATAAGCCTCGCCGCCCGCCTCCAGGAATTCATCACGGCCTTCCATTGCAAGCTCTTCGAGCGTTTCCAGGCAATCGGAGATGAAGGCTGGTGACACCACAACAACCTTTTTGACCCCTTGCTCGGGCAACTCTTCCAGCGTGTGGTCAGTGTAGGGTTTCAGCCACTCAGTCGGTCCAAACCGGCTCTGAAATGTCGTCATCGCAAAGCCATCATCCCAGCCGAGATATTGAGAGACTAAGCGCGTGGTCTTGTGGCAGTGGCAATGATACGGATCCCCCTTGTCGAAATAGGCTTTTGGAATGCCATGATACGACATGATGATCCGCTCTGGGGTGAAGTCGAGCGTGTTGAGATGCTCGGTGATTTTATTTGACAAGGCCTCAATATAGACGGGCTCATCATGGAAACTTGCCGCTGTGCGCAGCGCAGGCTGCCAGCGCATGCCTTCCAGCGCCTTAAAGGTACGATCGCAGACACTGGCCGTCGTTGCGG
The DNA here is from genome assembly GCA_039030525.1 of Pseudomonadota bacterium. Taxonomy (GTDB): domain Bacteria; phylum Pseudomonadota; class Alphaproteobacteria; order Caulobacterales; family Hyphomonadaceae; genus Henriciella. The sequence continues at coordinate 936 of JBCCDZ010000406.1, forward strand.
CCGAATACTGCGGATAAAGCGGCACAACGCAGATGCGGTCACAACCAGCCTCTTTGAGCGCCGTCACTTTGGAAACAATGCTCGGATTGCCATAATTCATCGCGAAATCGACAAGCAGCCGGTCACTGCCAATTCGGGCATTGAGCTTTTCCGCTTGGCGTTTCGTGAAGAGCAGAAGCGGAGAGCCTTCTTCGGTCCAGATCTTTTTGTAGGCCCGCCCTGATTTTGACGGGCGAAAGGTCAGGATCGGGCCTTGCAGGATGAGCTGCCAAATCGGCATCGGCACTTCGATCACGCGCGGGTCAGATAGGAATTCCGACAGATACCGGCGCATCGACCAGTAATCTGTCCCGTCTGGGGTTCCGAGATTGACCAAAAGGACGCCAACTTTGCCCTGAGCCACTTGAGGGTGCTCTGATGGCAAAGGGCCGAGCGTATCAGCTGGAGGCAAAGCAGAGGTCATCGTGTCTGGCATTAGATCATCCTTTGCTCGCTAATTTAAGTCATCCTGTGGATTAACAAGTGCGACGAAGCCGCCGACCTGCAGCTGCATATGCTGCCATCCATTCAAAACCTTGAGATCCGACTAAAGCGAGAAGGCTCCGAGGGCGAGATGCGCGTCGACCTGGGCGTCGAGCAGTCGGCGTTCGGTGCTGATCCGGGCGCTTTGAATTGCATTCACTCGGCGCTGAACGGTCAGAACATCCAGCAAAATCGTCTCTCCTAGATCGAACTTAATCTGTTCGAGCGCCAGCGCTTCTTCGGCAGATGCGCTTGCCCGTTCCAGCGCCGCGAGCGCAGCGCGAAGCGTTTCAGTCTCGTCGAAGGCATTGTTGACCTCGAACACAGCCGCTCGCACAGTCTCTGCATAGGCCGCCACGGCGGCGTCAATGCGCGCTTCAGCAGCATCGACTTGCGCCGCATTTCGCCCGGAATCGAACAAAACACCGCTTAGACTTGCCACCAAGCTGGCCACATAAAAATCAGGATCGAACAGGTCTTCCAGCTCCGCGCCGCTGGACGCCACACGACCGGTCAGGAGCAGGGTCGGC
>JBCCDZ010000407.1:0-1955 GCA_039030525.1 Pseudomonadota bacterium
ATCGCCGCGGCACGCTGGTTTGATTCCCAGACTGCTGTGAAAGTGGTTGCAAGATGGACAAGATCGGTGCTGACTTCTTCAACTGCGTTGAAATGATTGCAGACCGGACCGGCGCTATTCCTGCACCAATCCAGTGCCCAATCGGTGCAGAGAACGAGCTCGAAGGCCATGTTGATCTGATCACCATGCAGGAATGGGTTTGGGCGGGTGAAGATCTCGGCGCGAGCTGGGAACTTCGCGAGATCCGTGACGAGCTGAAAGACAAGTGCGCTGAAATGCGCTCGACTATGGTCGAGCTTGCGGTTGAGCAAGACGAAGATGCGATGATGGCTTATCTCGAAGGCGAAGAGCCTTCGATCGAAAAGCTGCGTGAGCTGATCCGCAAGGGGACACTGGAAATGGCCTTCGTGCCTGTTCTCGGCGGCTCTGCATTTAAAAACAAAGGTGTTCAGCCAATGCTGAACGCGGTGCTCGACTTTTTGCCGAGCCCGCTGGATGTGCCTGACTATATGGGCTTTAAGCCGGGCGATGAGACAGAGACCCGCGACATTGCGCGCTCAGCCTCTGATGATCAGCCTTTTGCGGGCCTCGCCTTCAAAATCTGGAACGACAAGTATTTCGGCTCTTTGACCTTCGTCCGGATCTATTCCGGCGTTCTGACCAAGGGCGGGTCCGTTTTGAACGCGACCAAGGGCAAAGCCGAGCGCGTCGGCCGGATGATGATCATGCACTCGAACGATCATGACGATATCGAAGAAGCGTATGCCGGCGATATTATCGCCATTGCGGGGCTCAAGGGCACGACAACGGGCGATACGCTGTCTGACAAGGGCAACCCAGTTGTTCTGGAGACCATGAACTTCCCGGATCCGGTGATTGAGATTGCGGTTGAGCCTAAAACCAAGGCCGACCAGGAAAAAATGTCGGCAGGTCTGGCGCGTCTCGCGGCTGAGGATCCATCCTTCCAGGTTGAGACCGACATCGAGTCTGGTCAGACGATCATGAAAGGGATGGGCGAGCTTCACCTCGACATTCTGGTCGATCGCCTGAAGCGCGAATTTAAAGTTGAAGCGAATATCGGTCAGCCGAAAGTGGCCTACCGCGAAGCGCTCGGCAAAGGCGCAGACATTGATTACACCCACAAGAAGCAGTCTGGTGGTTCAGGTCAGTTTGCCCGCATCAAAGTCGAATTCGAGCCGCTTGAGCCAGGTTCAGGCTTTGTCTTCGAGAGCAAGATTGTCGGCGGTAACGTCCCGAAGGAATTTATCCCGGGTGTCGAGAAGGGCCTGAATATGGCCAAGGAAAACGGTCTGTTGGCCGGCTATCCGATGACTGACTTCAAGGCGACTCTGTATGATGGCGCGTATCACGACGTCGATTCAAGCGTCCTGGCATTTGAAATCGCCGCGCGCGCGGCGTTCCGTGAACTGAAAAGCCAAGGCGATCCGCGCCTGATGGAGCCAATCATGAAGGTCGAAGTTGTGACCCCAGATGATTATATGGGCGATATCATTGGCGACCTGAATTCACGCCGCGGCCAGATTCAAGGCAGCGAGCCACGCGGCAATGCAACGGCGATCAACGCCTATGTGCCGCTGGTGAATATGTTTGGTTATGTGTCCAACCTTCGCGGCATGTCGCAAGGCCGGGCCAACTTCACCATGCAGTTTGAACACTATGCTGAGGTGCCAAAAGCTGAAGCACAGAAGATTACTCAAGAATTAGCGGGCTAACGAGTATCCGGATCGATCGTTAGCCTGTAATCGGCAAGACGAACGATCTGGATTAGGAAATTAAACAAGCCGGAATTGAAACCCGGTGGACTGAAGGAAGAGAGTATCCCATGGCCAAAGAGAAGTTTGAGCGTAATAAGCCGCACGTGAACATCGGCACGATTGGACACGTGGACCATGGTAAGACGACGCTGACGGCAGCGATCACCATGGTGTTGGCCG
>JBCCDZ010000408.1:0-1927 GCA_039030525.1 Pseudomonadota bacterium
GACGCGCGCGCCATGCTGAGCATTAGAATGATGGACGGTCCTGCCCCGGATGATCCGCCCGCGCTGGAAATATCGCCGCTCGAAGATGCCATCGAAACAGGCCAAATGCCGGAAATGATCACCTTCCGACTGACCAGCCGCGGCGGCAAAGAGATCATCTACACTGAACCTGTTGTACGCTGGGTCTCGATTCGACGCCGCGGGGGCGGCTTTATCGTACGTCCGGTCGTGATGATGGATCTGTGTATAGCCGGCGTTCGCGTGCGCGGCGAGGTCAATCTCGCCGACCGATCAGGCTTCAATTATCCATTGTTGATTGGTCGCAATATGTTGAGCGATGCTGGCATCAGTGTCGATTCCCGGCAGATCTTTGCCGCACGCCGCGCTTGTCCAGAAGACGACTAAACGCCAATACCTGCTCAAAAATCGCCTTTGTCACGCCTGGAATATTCTACATTCGCAGCATAAAGCATGGCGATGCTTTATCTCACACGACACGGGCAAACCGAACTAAATTGGGCAGGCCGCATGCAAGGCCGCATTGATTCAAACCTAACAGAACGCGGCAAAGAGCAGGCTGAGCGCGTTGGCGAAAAGCTGTACGCACAACTGGGAAAGCAGCGGGTGACTTTATGGGTCAGTCCGCTTGGTCGTGCGCAACAGACCGCCGCGATCATCGCGCGGCACATCCAAGTGACTGAGCAGAAGACGGACGCGCGCCTGGCCGAGGTCTCACTCGGCGATTGGGAAGGCATGACAATGGAAGACATTGAGTTCACGCATCCCGGCGCGCTGGACGGCTCGTCCCGATTTGACTGGGCTTATCGCGCCCCTGGTGGAGAGACCGAAGCCGCATTGTTAGACCGTCTGCAAGACTGGCTGACCGGTTTTGAGCGGCGGAACACGCCCGCTGTCGTGGTCTCGCACGGTTGGGCAGGTATGGCGCTTCGCGCTCTATATTCGAGCCGGTCTTTCGAAGATGTCAGCGCCAAAGGCGATTCGCATGAAGCGGTGTTCGAATTCTCGGATGACGGGATCCGAGAATTCTAATCACCTAAGGCACCGCGCTCTAAGTCAGCCCTTGCTTGAAATTCGCAATCGGTTGGCTGCGCACTCGCACGCCTGTCGCAGCAAACACAGCATTCGCGAGCGCAGGGGCGATCGGTGGCGTGCCGGGCTCGCCGCCGCCGCCAACCTTAGCGCCGCTATTGATCACCTCAACCGTGATTTCCGGCGCCTCATTGATCCGCAAGATTGGATAATCGTGGAAATTGGACTGAACGACAGCCCCCTCTTCGATTGTGATTTCCCCGTATAGTGCAGCGGTCAGTCCATAAATGATGCCGCTTTCAATCTGTGCGACAAAGCCATCCGGGTTCATTGCAAATCCGGGATCGGCGGCGCACCACACATGAACCACTTTCGGCTCTGGACCCGTAACATCGACTTCGACCACTTGCGCCACAACCGTGCCGAAGGAATCGACCAGTGCAATGCCCAGCCCGCGGCCTTCAGGAACAGCACGGCCCCAGTTCGCTGCCTCGGCGGCAGCATCCAGAACCGCCAGGTAACGCGGCGAATGTTCCAACAATTTGCGACGATAGGCATACCCATCCATGCCAGCCTGGTCAGCAAGCTCGTCAACAAAGCTCTCAATGAAAAAGCCGTGCTGCGTGTGATCGACCGATCGCCATGGTCCGAACCGGACATGATGATCGACATGCGTATAATGGATCAGCTGATTGTCGATCTTGTAGGGAATGTGCGACGCTTCCGGTGGGTCATGCTTCTGCGTAAACAGATTGTCCCACGAGACCGGCATGCCGTCTTCGTCCAGGCCAGCACGGAACCGGCTGACCGAAGCGGGGCGATACCAGTCCTGTTGGGTGTCCTGCTCGCGCGACCAGATCATCTTGACCGGGTGATC
>JBCCDZ010000409.1:0-1917 GCA_039030525.1 Pseudomonadota bacterium
CTGTCTGTTCAGGCGCCAAGTGATGGATTTGATGGGTTGAGTATTAAGCTCGGCGGCCTTGAATCGGCCTGGCAAGACAATGCTGTCTCAATTGGCGGCGCCGCCAGCGTACATGATCCGCTGACCCCGGGGCCCATGGTTGCGCTACAGCGAGACATTGAAAGGCTTTTGGATCTGGTGCCGGTGTCCGAGACATTCGGTATGGAGCAACGCGAGTTCAATCGGCGATACAAAGACGATAGCGAACATACAGAGATGTTCGCGAGCGCGTTCTACGCGACGGTTACGCATGACACAGCGTTCTGGAACGACGCAAAATCGTCAGCACACTCTTCTGGCCTGGCGCGCAAACTCACTCAGTTCTCAAGCCGCGGCGTATTGGCGAAGTATGATCTGGAGCCGTTCAATGATGAAGACTGGACAATCTTGCATCATGGGCTCGGGCATCATGCGGCCCGTTACGACTTACAGGCTGAGTCCGCGCCCAAAGCTGAGATTGATCGTCAGCTGGATGGAATGTCCCGTGCAATAGAGCAATTGGTGAAGCGTATGCCGCCGCACCATCTCTATGTCGCCAATATGAAACGCTATTTCGAGAAACAAAAATATGCCTGACGCTAAGACTGCCATTCGAAATATCGTGATTGTCGGGGGTGGCTCTGCGGGTTGGATGACGGCCGCGGCATTGTCGAGGTTGCTTACCCCGCAAGCGGTTCAGATCACGCTGATTGAGTCCGAGCAAATTGGCACGATTGGCGTCGGCGAGGCGACCATACCCGATGTGATCAATTTCAATGCGATGCTTGGCATTTCCGAACAGGATTTCCTGCGCGCAACGAATGGCACGTTCAAGCTGGGCATTGAATTCGTGAACTGGGGCCGCATCGGCGAAGCTTATTTCCACCCGTTCGGTCCGCATGGCGTTGATATGCAAGGGATCGATTTCCATCAATTCTGGATGCGTTACCGCGAAGCGAATCCGAGCAGCGCGATTGAAACGTTCAGCTTGAGTGCAATCGCCGCCAAGCAAAACAAATTTGCGATGCCCAATAATGATCCCAGGTCTGTGCTGTCGCAGCTGCGTTATGCTTATCATTTTGATGCCACCGCTTATGCGCGTTTCCTGCGGGGTTTTGCAGAAGAGCGCGGCGCCAAACGGGTTGAGGGTAAAGTTATCGATACCTCACTCGACAGTGAGACAGGGTTCATAAAGAGCGTCACTCTGGAGAGTGGAGCGGTTATTGAAGGCGATCTGTTCTTCGATTGCAGCGGCTTTCGCGCACTATTGCTCGGTCAGGCGCTCGACGTTGAGTTCAAAGACTGGGCGCATTGGTTGCCATGTGACACGGCCCAGACCGTGGCATGCGAGCGCACCGGTCCCTTGCTGCCTTACACCAAATCCACTGCGAAAACCGCAGGCTGGCAATGGCGTATTCCGACGCAACATCGTACCGGCAATGGCCACATTTATGCCAGCGATTTGATCGGTGAAGACGCCGCCATAGAAAGTCTGCTCGGCGACCTTGATGGCGCCGCCATGGGATCGCCGCGCAAGATCAAGTTCCGGACCGGCCATCGCGCGAAATTCTGGGAAAAGAACTGTATCGCCGTCGGATTGTCTGGTGGCTTTCTCGAGCCCCTGGAATCGACCTCGCTCTTCCTGATACAGGAAGGGATCAGCAAGTTCATATCCTTGTTTCCAAGTGCGGACATGCCGAGCGCAGTTCGCGACGAATATAACCGTCAATTAGGCAAGAAGTTTGAGCAAGTCCGCGACTTCATCATTCTGCACTATAAAGCCACACAAAGAGACGATAGCGAGTTTTGGAATTATTGTCGCAACATGAGTGTCCCTGACTCTCTGACACAGAAAATGGTGCTGTTCGAGGAAGCCGGACGGATCTTCCGATACGAAGA
>JBCCDZ010000410.1:0-1887 GCA_039030525.1 Pseudomonadota bacterium
ATCATGATCTCAGCGATTCCAGACATCCCGATACCGCCAATGCCAACAAGATGAGCGGGACCGAGCGGGAACGGTGTAGGAGAAGGTTTCATCGGCGGAACGTCCACTATTGTACGATTACTTGCGCTTAGCCTGTTCCGCGCGCACGAGGCAAGATTAAGGCTGTCCCAAGGTTTTCTCGCTGGCCGTTTTCGAAGGTTTGTGATTGCTGGTAGATGACACGCGAAGGAGACGATCATGAAAATGCACTTGGCTGAGCTAAATATCGGACGTCTGGTGGCGCCGACAGAAGATCCTCGCGTAAAAGACTTCATGGACAATCTCGATTTCATCAATGGACTCGGCAAGCAGATGCCGGGCTTCGTCTGGATGATGGAAGGTTCCGGCGAGCCCGGCACTGGGAACACCGAAGCCAAGATTGATGGCGACCCTCAATTTGTCAGCAACCTCACCGTTTGGGAGGATGTTGAGAGCCTGGAACGGTTTGTCTGGGGCACTGTCCATAAGAAGTTCTATGAGCGCCGCGAGGAGTGGTTTGAAGTGCTCGGTCAAATGCACTTTGTCATGTGGTGGGTGCCGGAAGGTCACGAACCGACTTTAGATGAAGCCCTCGCCAAGCTGAAACATCGGCAAGATCATGGAGACAGCGCAGACGCGTTCGGATGGGAATGGCTGAAAGACGCGAAAATGTACGAAACCCATCGCTGCAACGCAGCGTAGTTCTCGGCGTACACCCTTTGACTTCGCTCAGGGGGAGTTGTCGGGAGCAGACAAGCTCTCACTCATCCAGATCGAAGAAGAAGGATGGGGAGAGCTGAGCAACGCTAGGTCGCGGCGACCTTCTCCGCCAGATCCGTCAAATCCTGCGCCGCTCGCACATTGCCGAGGCCTTTCGCCGCCGCGGCCCGGACCGCGAGATCGTTCGCATCCCCAAGGCGCAGCGCGATCAACTCTCCGAGCAAGTTCGGGTAGAGATTGTCTTCGAGCAGCATGTCCGCGCCGCCCGCTTCGAGCAGGCCTTCAGCATTCGCTTCCTGGTGATTGTCCATCGCGATTTTGAGCGGGATCAGAATGGACGGCCGCCCGATCGCCGCTATTTCACTCACTGTCCCCGCTCCCGAGCGCGCGATCACGAGATGCGCCGAGGCCAGTCGATCCGGCATGTCCGAAAAGAAGGGCTGCAGGGTCGCTTTGACTTGCACCTTGTCATAGATCGCCCGCACCGCGTCCAACTGCTCTTCGCGGACTTGTTGGACCACATGCAAGCGAACCCGAAGCGGTGCTGGAATATGATTGGCAATCGCCAGAGGAATGGCTTCTCCCAAGATACGTGCGCCTTGCGAGCCCCCCGTTATGAACACGGTCAGTTCGCCGTCCATGCTGGGAAACGGCACATCGCGCATAGCGGCAATGGGGGCGCGCACGGGATTGCCGACCGGGTGATGATTGGCCCGCGCTGGCAAGCGATCAAGACGCTCAAACCCAGACGCAACAAGGCTTGCGCTGGTCGCAAACGCCCTGTTCACCCGGCCGAGGACAGCGTTTTGCTCATGAATCAACAAGGGAATGTGCATCCGGCGTCCGGCTGACAGCGCGGGATAAGCCGGATATCCGCCAAAACCGGCGATCAAGGCGGGACGCTGCTGCTTGAAGCGACGGACTGCGGCGTTCACCCCCGCACGCAATTTCAAAGCCGTTCCGGGAAGTGTCCAGGGTTTGCGCAAGTTCGGGCTCGCCGCTTTGACTTCCATTTGCCAATCGGCCGGGAAGGATGACGCATATTGTAAGCCGCGATCATCGCTGATCAGGCCAACCTCCCATCCGCGGCTCGCCATCTCTTCGGCAAAGGCGGCGGCGGGGAACATGTGGCCCCCCGTACCGCCTGCA
>JBCCDZ010000411.1:0-1879 GCA_039030525.1 Pseudomonadota bacterium
CGCCGTCGCGCGATCTCCAATCGATTCGCCAATCCCAAGCTGCGGCAAGACAGGCACAAAGAACTGGGCAATCGCTACGATCAGGAACAGCAGTTTTATCGGCAGTGTCATAAAGTCCTCCACCGCTTCCCATGGCAAAGTCTGCTAAAAACTTCCAGTCATGGTTTCGTGATCAGCTCATTTGGCCTGCGCTGCGACCTTGTAGAGCGTCACGAACAGCTCCCGCGTGGCCGGCTCCGCGAGCCCTGCACCGCCGGGCGATTTTGCCAATAGCTCCAGGTCGTGCAGACGTTCAACCAGCCGGGCCAGACGCGCCGCGGGCCATTTTCGAAGCCGCGCCTGAAAAGCGGGCCAATCTGATTTCCAGACCGGCGGCTTGAGCTTCATCCCGACATTTCCGCCGCCGGAATCGCCTTGCAGAGCATGGGCTTCCAGCATTCGGCTCGCTTCCATTTCGAACATGCGCACAAGGCTGATCGGCGACAGGCCCGCATCAATGACGCGATCCATCTCGGCTTGCGCCTGGTCTGGCTTGCCTGCCAGCGCCCTCAAGACAGCCGAGCGTGCACTCTCATCCGCATTGGTTTCGCACAAGGAGCGGACGTCTTCGACTGAGACCGCACGTCCGAGATTGTGGGCATAGACCGCCAACTTCTCCATTTCCGCATTGGCGAGGCTACGATGGCCCGGCAGACCGCCGACAAAGACCGACAAGGCGTCCGGATCAATCGATACGTCCCGCGCGCCCAAAAACGCTTTGACCAGGTCCGACATGTCCGACGCTGTATCGGAGAACATGTGCAGCGCTGCAGCGTTCGGAGCCGCTTCAAAAGCCGTGCGCAGTTTAGAGCGCGTGTTGAGGCTGCCATTTTGCAAGACAAGCTTTGCTGCCACGCGTTCTGTTGGAAAGTCCAACACCTCTTTGATCAAAGAAAACAGTTTCTCGCCTTTGGTTCGGATGCGAATAATCGTCCCTTCTCCCAACAAAGACACCGACTCCAGTGCATCAAACAGACGCGCCGGTTCGCGTTTAATCTCGTCTTCATCGAGGGTTAGGACGGTGCTCGGATTGTCCTTTTGCCAGGCCTGAATCAGCGCGTTGGCAATGTCCGCGACCACGCCTTCATCATCCCCAAAAACCAGGGCGAACGCGCAGGCAGGGTCAGGTCGTTTGGCAAATCGCTCAGCGCTCGCGCCCTGAAACTTCATTGCGCGTTGGCCATTTTGATCCGCAAATCATCAGCGATGCGGCGGGCCAGAACGTTCATCGCCCGCTCGCTCGCATCGATCTGCGCGGCAATATCTGAAAACGGGGCGTCAGGCACAAGAAAGCTGGTTTCCGCAGCAGACCGTCCGGAAATCGCATCGCCTTCAATCACCAGAACATAATTGGCGCTGACGATAATGTCGGTTCGCGTTGCGGCTTCGTCCGGCTGAAGTGCCAGTCGGCCCAGCGTTTCATCAAGTTCGACTTCAAGCGTTGCCGGACCATCAAGCCCTGGCAGACCCGGCGCCAGCTCGAGCAATAAGGCTTTGCGCAAAGCCTGCCCTGACCGCCCATCAATTTGCGTCACGCGAACATCGCCGCCGCTCGCGCCATTGGCATAAAGCGGGGTAAACCCACATGCAGTGAGCGTCAGAGCGAGGAGCGCGATGGCGGCTTGTTTCATCATACAACGATATTCACGATCCGCCCGGGAACGACAATCACTTTCTTGATGGTTTTGCCCTCAATGAAGGATTGCAAAGCCGGTTCCGCCAGCGCTGTGGCTTCGATGTCATCCTTGCTCGCGGTTTTGGCGACGGAGATTTCTGCACGGCGTTTGCCATTCACCTGGATTGGCAGGATCACACTGTCTTCGACGAGTAAGGTCGTATC
>JBCCDZ010000412.1:0-1876 GCA_039030525.1 Pseudomonadota bacterium
GGCGCCAATATGGAGCTCGCATTCGGGCTCGGCGAATGGATTCGCGACCGTGAAATCATCACGTTTGATATGCCGGGCGTCGGTGAAAGCCCAGCGGCCAAATTCCCCTATCGCCCCTGGATGATGGCCCGAGTGGCCCGCCAGCTGTGTGACCGGTTTGGCATGGGCGATGTCGATGTCATGGGCGTCTCCTGGGGCGGCGCCATGGCGCAACAATATGCATTTCAATATCGCAATTCGGTCGGCAAGCTGATCCTGTGCGCGACCACGGCCGGCATGACGATGGTGCCTGGCAAAGTTAGCGCGATTTCAAAAATGGCAGATGCCCGGCGCTATACCGACCCGGATTATATGCGCGAGAACTTTCAGCGCCTTTATGGCGAAGCCGCCGATGAAGGCGCGGGTCAGCATATCGACAATCTCAAACCGCCAGCGCCGATGGGGTATGTCTATCAATTGGTGGCATTCCTGGGGTGGTCATCCCTGCCCTTTATTCGCTTTCTGCGCATGCCGACTTTGATCATGGCCGGCGATCGCGATGCGATCGTGCCAATGGCCAATGCCCACATTCTCAAATTCGTACTGCCGAATGCGCGTCTGCATGTGGTTGAAGATGGCGGACACTTATTCCTCGTTACGCAAGCCGAGGAAACAGTCGGCGAAATCCTCGACTTCCTCGACGAACCGATGGAGGCGATGCAGCCCAATAGCGTCTGGGAACAAGGCGTCTCGATGGCTTGAAAGCGCTATATAGCGTTTGAGTTGACGCTGGCTGATTGACGGAATTTGCACGCGAACTGCCACGTGCCAAAATCGACTCTCCGACACGCGTGATATCCTGAGATAGGTGATAATCTCGATCGTAGCTCCGTCAGAGACTGACAGGCATTGATCATGATCCCAAAGCTCAGCGCTTCATTTTCACGACATTTGCTGCCGTCTCGACCTTGGTTTCTTGCACCAGCTGCATGCTGCGCAAATAGGGGATCAAGGCTGATTGATCTTGCGGGCGGCTGAACAAATAGCCTTGTAACTCGTCACAGCCATGATCCCGCAGGAATTGCGCTTGCACATCGCTTTCGACGCCCTCTGCCGTCACGGTTAGATTCAGCGCATGCGCCATGGAAATGGTCGCCCGCGCAATCGCGCGACTCTGATCGCTGGTCTCAATGCCGCGCACAAAAGTCTGGTCGAGTTTCAGTTTGTCGAACGGGAATCGCTGCAAGTAAGCCAGAGACGAAAATCCGGTCCCGAAATCGTCCATAGCGATCCGCAATCCGAGATCCTTCAGCTTGCGCAAGCGATCCAGGATGAAGGCATTGTCCGAAAGGAAAACGCTTTCCGTGATTTCCAGCTCGATGCGTTTCGGATCAATTTTGGTCTCTTCCAGCTTGCGGCTGATCAGCGATAGCAATCGGCTCGAGTGCAATTGCAAAGGTGAGACATTGATGCCGACCTTGGTGTCACCTGGCATTTCCAAGGCCGCGTTGATGGCGTGCTCAACCACACGATCGCCCAGGGCAATGATGATGCCATTGTCTTCGGCAATCGGAATGAACTCCGATGGTGCGACTGTTCCGCGCACAGGATGGTACTTGCGCTTTGACTTGTCTCCGCAGAGCTTGACGTAACGCGGCCCGGAAAAGTCGCGACCCAGGTCCGACAAGAGACAGCTTTGCTTCGGAGACGCAGTCACACGGTGCCAGCACTCCGCGAAAGCGTTTCGTAACTGTTCTAAGCACTCGGCGTCGCGGTCGCCGGCGTCGTCCTCGACAGCGAAGACGAGGGACCACTTGTGCCGGAACGTGATCTTCCGCTTGACTCTGACCTGGCACTTCACCTTCCAGCTGCCCGCATTCTGACCCGGACTCGCACC
>JBCCDZ010000413.1:0-1867 GCA_039030525.1 Pseudomonadota bacterium
CCTCGCGGCCAAGCGCGGCGCGAACTTCGGAGATCGCTGCTCCAAGCGCTTCGGAAGCCTCGTCAGCAAGGGACTGTAACTCTTTTTCCCGGGCGAGCGATTCGTCGAGCTGTTCGGCGAGCCGCGCACGGTCTTCCATCATGACACTCAACTCCTGGCGTAACAGGGACGGATTTCCAGATCGCTCGAACAAGCCATCCACTGCACTTTCCAGCCGGCTCAGTGCTTTATCCAATCGAGTTGCCGCAGCTTCGATAACGCTCATGGATCCCGTTTGCGCTCATTACACCGAAAACTCAATAGTCACCGATGCTAAGTCTTGACAGCGGTGGCCACGCTGTCCATTCCCCGGGCGAAATAATACAGGACGAGAAGCATGACAGTTTCCAATCGGGACATGGCAAATGCCATCCGCGCATTGTCAATGGATGCGGTCGAGGCCGCCAAGTCTGGGCATGTTGGACTGCCGCTTGGAATGGCCGATGCGGCTACGGTTCTGTATCGCAAGTTTTTAAAGCATAATCCGGCCGATCCGGACTGGGCCGACCGTGACCGGTTTGTTCTTTCGGCGGGGCATGGTTCCATGCTGGTCTACTCGCTGCTTCACCTAACAGGCTATGACAGCGTCAGCCGCGACGATATTCGAGGCTTTCGCCAGCTCGGACGCCCGACCGCGGGTCACCCAGAGAATTTCGTGACGAAAGGCGTTGAGACAACGACCGGTCCGCTCGGCCAAGGTATCACCACAGCCGTCGGCATGGCGATGGCGGAGCGCCACCTCAATGCGCGCTTTGGGGATGAGTTGGTCAATCACAAGACCTATGTCATCGCTGGCGATGGCTGCCTGATGGAAGGCATCAGCCAAGAGGCGATTACCCTCGCGGGTCATCTAAAACTTTCTAATCTGATCGTTCTGTTCGACGACAATGCGGTGACCATCGATGGCGGCACGGACATGGCCGACAGCACGGATCAGTGTGCACGTTTTGAGGCGTCAGGCTGGGTTACAAAGAAAGTCGACGGACACGACGCGGATGATGTCGAGGCCGCACTGACCTGGGCTCAGGATCAAAACAAGCCGGTCATGCTGGCGGTCAAAACAATCATTGGTTTCGGCGCCAAGCGCGCGGGCACAGGCCCAGCCCATGGCGGCCCTTATGGCGAAGAAGAAGTCGCCACGGTGCGCGAAAGCATTGGCTGGCCACATGCGCCATTTGAGGTTCCGGCGGACATTGAAACCGCTTGGGCCGACGCTGGAAAGCGCGCGCATGCAGAGCATTTGGCGTGGCAGAACCGCCTCGACAATCACGCGAACAAAGCTGAATTCGAAGCCGCAATGGCAGGCGCGCTGCCAGCAAACTTGTCCGACATCGTCAACGCGCACAAAAAGGCCGTTATTGAAGGTGGCAACGATGACGCCACCCGTAAATGGTCTGGCGCGGCTCTTGAGCCACTGACCGAAGCGATTCCTGAAATGATTGGCGGATCTGCTGACCTCACCGGCTCAAACAATACGAAAACCAGCCACACAGCGCCGCTAAGCCCAGACAATTGGGGCGGACGCTATGTCCATTATGGTATTCGCGAGCATGCGATGGCGGCGGCGATGAATGGTATGGCGCTGCATGGCGGGGTGATACCCTACTCTGGGACTTTCGCACCCACGATGATGTCCATGCGGATATGGCCGCCATTGCGCTGCACAAAGGACACGCCCATAATCGCGATCAGCGGCATCAGCATTTCGATCAGGTCGACATAGCCAAGCAGCGGCGCCTCGAAGAACTCGCGCCCGCCCACCGAGTAGACCGCAAGGAACATGAGCGAGAAGGCAGCAAAGCCGCTGAGCAGCGCCATGATACGCTCG
>JBCCDZ010000414.1:0-1766 GCA_039030525.1 Pseudomonadota bacterium
GCCGTCGCGAAGGCGCCTGCCGCGCCGATCGCAGCGGCGATGGCGGCGTAGAGAAGCTTGGCCATATGACCCAGCGCGCCCAGACCCAGAACCATGTTTGCGCGAGCGATATCCACGCTGGAAAGCGCTCTTGAAACGCCATTTTGGTCCGAGGTCACTGTGGAGCAAAATTGAATCTCCGGACATGACGGCAGTCACGGTCGGGTGAAGATGAAACCTCAAAGCATAAACGATCGGAGCATCATTTTCCGTCGGTCCAGCAGAAACAGGCCGTGCGAGCGAATCTTCGCCGGTTAGTCGCATGCCGTCCCCTGACATGAATAAACGCCTGCGGTGCAAGAGCCCATAATCTTGCTTGTACCCTCCGTGCTGTGCATCCAACCAGATTTCATCATCCTCTTCCAGTCGTTTCGCTGAGATGCCATCTGGCCCCACCGGATATTCTAATCGCGTATCTTCGTTGGTGAGAAAACGCGAAGAGTCATCATCTGACAGGATAAGGGTAGAGTGCGCGCTTGTGCGACGCACCGCGGCGCGAAAAGCGATGTCTATTTCCGGGCTGCATGCGCAAGATGTGACCAGTCTTGCAGCGCCATCGTGCAATTCGAAGCCAAGTGCACCCGAATGGGCTTTATCCCCAAAAGGACGCTCGGGTGCAGCGCCTGCATCAAGGACTAGGACGGTTTTTCCTTTGGAAAGCTTATGAAATCCGGATTTAGGCGCGACTGAAAATCTTCGCGGCGGGGCATCCATATGAGACAGAACCGCGTCGACCGCTTCAGGCCAACGTTCATCACCATCGTGGAAGGGCATGAGGCCATCATCGCCTGCTTTAAAGAAAGCGACCATGCCGCCAATGCGAGCAATCCAGCGGGACAGGAATTCTGGAATCTGACGATCTGACCGCTCGAGCAGGTCATGAATGGTAATCAGATCGGCAAGACAGCGCAGCGCCCGCGCCGGTGAGCGTGAGACATGGCCACCGTCCGGGAAGAATTGTGCTGTGCACTCGCTTTCAAGCCGCATTTCAGCGTCATCAAGGCCTTTGCCTCGCCCGAGGCAAACCGCGTGGGCGACAGCCAATGTACAGCCTCGCCAGCGGGCTTGCGGCTCGAGTTCAGCGTCAACCAGAGCTAGGACGTGACGTGCCTGGCGGCCTAAGGCTTCGAGCCGCGTTTCACAGGTTTCCGTGTCGCCTTGTTCAAACAGAGCAGCGCCGCAGCGCATCCAGTTCCAAACGCGGTCACCTGCGCATCCCATACGCCACGAGAACCCATCAAAGCGTCCGAAATTTTCGATCCAATCATCGACGAGATAACGCGCACGATCGGCTCCAACCTCGCCTTGGGTGAAGAGATCAGCCAACCAATCGAACCGGTGTAGGCGATTGGCATAGTGCCGGGATGGCATGGCCACGCTCCAGGGCGCGCTGCCATCTTCGAGCGCGAGCCGGTCCATGCCAATCCGCCATATTCCGCGCATCAGCATTTCGCCACGCAGCTCATCAGCAGGTACAATTTGGCGCACATGCAAGCCAAATCCGTCGGGCGCGCTGCCGGCGATGCGCATGCGGTGGACGGTTGAAACTTTGGCGTCTTCTCCGGGTCTGCCGGCATAGCGGTCCCAGATCGCAGCATCTTCGGCGTCGCTGCGTTTTGCTTTGAGCGGTTCAGAAGACATCGCTTCGCTCATGCTGGGGTCCAGACCTTAAATCGATGCCCCAGCGCGAAGGGCGGATATATTCGACGCGTAGTTTTCAGGACCAC
>JBCCDZ010000415.1:0-1720 GCA_039030525.1 Pseudomonadota bacterium
CGGACCAAGGCGGACGCAGAGGGCATGACCGAATTGTCCACGCATGCCAGCCTGATGGCGCAACCCGCCTTTGCCGCCATGGGGTTCACGATTGATTTTCATGAAACGGTCGACGTGGACGGGCAGTCTTTGCCGCGTGCGCGAATGATCAAAACGCTCTAAGAGATGGCCAATGACTGACTTTCCTATTTCCGGTTTCACCGCGCCTGGCTTTGAGCCGGTTCAGGAGGCATTTGAGGCCAATTTCGCTGAAGATAAAGAGCTAGGCGCCGGGTTCGCAGCCTATCTTGATGGCGACTTGATCGTCGACCTGCGCGGCGGATTTGCTGATCGGCGCAAGGAAAACCCATGGGATGAAAGCACCATTGTTCCAGTCTATTCGACCACCAAACCGATCGCGGCATTGGTTCTGGCGCGCCTGATCGATTCAATCCCAGCCGGTTATGAAACACCGGTCGCTGATCTTTGGCCCGAATTCGGCGCGAATGGAAAAGGCACAATTACGATTGCACAATTGGTCTCACACCAGGCCGGCCTGCCGGGCTTTGTCGAACCGATTGAGCCCGCGCTTTGGCTTGACCCAACAGCATGCGCGGCAGCATTGGCGCAACTCGCACCGCTCTGGGAGCTCGGCACGGCGCATGGCTATCATCCACTCAGTTGGGGCTATTTGATCGGCGAAGTGGTCAAGCGCATTGACGGTCGAAGCCTTGGCACCATCCTGCGACAGGAGATTGCCGGACCGGCGGAAATTGATTTCCAAATCGGCACGCCGGCCAAAGATCACGACCGCGTCGCCGAGATTATGCGGCCGCGGGCCTTACCTGATCTCGGTGAGATCAATGATGCCACAAAGGCCGCCTTCCTGACCAAATGGGCCGCCCCCGATCGCGGTGGAGCGATATGGCGCGAGATCGAGATCCCATCCGCCAATGGCATCGGCACCGCCAAAGCCACCGCCCAACTTTACGGCGTCTATGCCCATGGCGGCCAGTTGAAAGGGAAACGCGTTATTTCCGAAGCCGCTTTCGACGCGCTGACACAAAGCCGGGTGAAGGGACAGGACCTGGTTCTGCCTTATGTCACCGAGTTCGCCGCGGGCGTGATGCGAAACAATATTGGGCTCTATGGCCCGAACCCTGACACATTGTGCCATTCTGGTTGGGGTGGCTCGCTAGCACTCGGCGATCCGGACCGGAGAATGAGCGCCGCCTATGTGATGAACCGCCAATCGAATAGCCTGCAGGCCGATCCGCGCGCGACACGCCTGATCAGTTCCCTCTATGGTTGTCTGTAGCGCAATCAGCGATTGAATCCCGAAATGAAATTGAGACTGGCACGCCGATTGCTCAGTCTATTTCGAGTTTGGAAGCTCCAAATCTCTCCTATTATGCTTATCTTGGACCCGGCCTTTGTGCCGGGTTTTCTTTTATCTCAGCGAGCTGGCGGCGCGCGCCAGGCGGCGAGCTTTGGCGTCGCCCATCAGACTGTCCAGGGTGAACACAATCAAGGCGGTCCAGATAAAGCCAAAAGCTATCCCATGAACGAGGCCAAACGCCTCTTTGAACACCAGGACCGAAATCAGAAATTGCAGGGTCGGACCGATATATTGCATCATCCCAATGGTTGAAAGCCGCAAGCGTTTCGCCGCAATTGCAAATAAGATCAAAGGCGTCGCCGTGATCGGGCCTGCGGCAAGCAGCATCGGAATGTCCCAACC
>JBCCDZ010000416.1:0-1717 GCA_039030525.1 Pseudomonadota bacterium
ACCGCGTTGCCGTCTTTCTCTCGCGCGAAGCTCAGAACCTGGCTCGGATTATCGGTTGAGACCGGAATAATCCGTCCGCCAGCCGCACCATTGTGAAGCGCTTTATTCTCTTTCTTGAGCGCAATCAGGCGCTTGATGAGGTCGCCGTCTGGGTGACTGAAATCGCCCCACTCAATCGGGTCGCGCTCGAAAAATTCGAGTTGATTCTGATTACCGACTTCCTGCCCATTATGGATGAGCGGAATGCCTTCGGTCACGAAAGAGAGCGTCAGCATCGCGTGGTAGGCATCGCCATATATTGCGCTGGTTGAACCATCCCATGCGTTCTGGTCATGGTTTTCCGTATAGAGCATTCGATAAGCGTCGAGCGGCCAGGTCGAGATCTGATCCCCCAAAAAACCCCGTAAGTCCCCAGCATCGGATTGGCCGTTTGCGATCCGTTGTGCGGCTTCCTTCCAGGCCCAGCCATAAGAGGCGTTAAATGCCGTACGATGCAAATCACGCTGCTGCCATTCGGCGAGCATGAAGACCGGTTTGATCTCTTCAAGCTCAGAGCGTGCCGTTTCCCAAAAGTCGAGTGGAACAAATCCGGCGACATCACAGCGATAGCCATCAATGTCGAACTCTTCGACCCAATATTTCAACGCGCGGGTTTTATAAGCGCGCAACTCTGGGTCATCGTAATTGAGATCAATAATATCGGCCCAATCGGTCCAAGGTGTTGGGTGGAAGTCGCCCTTCCAATCCGTTTCGTACCATTCAGGATGCTCCGCGACGAGCGGATTGTCCCAGGCCGTGTGGTTGGCGACCCAATCCAGGATGACCTTAAACCCTTGATCATGAGCGGCCGCGACAAAGGCGCGAAAATCGTCTTCGGTGCCAAATTCCGGGTTCACTCCGAAGAAGTCTTTGATGGAGTAGGGGCTGCCGAGCGCGCCTTTTCGATTGACCTCACCAATTGGATGGATGGGCATCAGCCAAAGTATATCGACGCCGAGCTCTTTCAGTCGCGGCAAATGCTGTTGCGCTGCGTTGAACGTCCCTTCAGGTGTAAACTGGCGGGTGTTGATCTGGTAGATCACCGCGTCTTGCGCCCAGGAGGGATGTTGAACCTGAACATAGGGTTCAGGCGAATAGCGCACGCCAGAACCTTGGCTGTTTGCAATATTTTGCGTGATTGATTCGGTGCTGGCACAGGATGTGAGCGCCATAAATGAAACTGCGATTAGCGCGCGCTTGAGCATTTATATTGTTCCTCCCACTAGCGCAGCCGTTACGAACGCTTGTTATTACCCTGACATAACCGCATTTGCGACGGATTGGCAATTTTTCTTATCCAGAAATTCCAGTTGACCAATCCAGTAGAGCGCAAGATTATAGATCTGTATTTGCAATAATTTGCGGGAGGTGGCAATGCGTGCATATATCTTACCCTTTCTTGCGGCTTTAGGGGTGGTGCTCAGTGCTTGTGAAACGGCAGTTATAGACTCAGCTGGCGAGGTGGCCCCAGGCGCTCCGGGCGCGGTTCCAATGTGGTCGAACGCAGAAAAAACGGGCATCGGCACCTCGTATGAAACTTATGACTCGACCGGTCAGTATTCGCCAGAAAGCTCTACGGCGCCGATTTCCAAAGTCTGGTTTTCGCTTGGACAAGATCGCATCACGGGCAATCAGCGCAACGGAACCGTCTATGCAGATGGTACAGCTGACAACTTCT
>JBCCDZ010000417.1:0-1662 GCA_039030525.1 Pseudomonadota bacterium
CCGTTGCGCGCCAATCTGACCACTGCATCCGATTGCCTGACGCTCTTGAAAGCCGTCGATACACAGCCAGCCTATGCCTTCATCAAACGCATGCTGCAAAACAATTTGCGCAATGAGCGGATTCCCAAATTTTTACTGGACGATGCGCGCATCGCACACAAGACTGGGACGCTTGCGGGCTTGGTTCATGACGTTGCGATTGTGACGAGTCCCGCAGCCGACTATTACCTGCTTGTATTAGCCGACGGCCTGCACGACACGGCCACGTTTGCGAGCGATGTCGCGACGGTTTCGGAGGAGATTTACAAGCTGATGTCGGCTTAAGAAAGAGCCGCGCGAAACGAGATCAGGATCTGCACACTTTCGCAGGCTCTGGAACGGCACCCATTTCAACGGACCAGCACTCATCATAGACCGAACAATAGCAGCCCTGAACCGAGATCTTACCACCAACGCCTTCAACGAAGGCTCGAGTATTGGCGGTCCAGGGAACGCCAAACAAAATGGCTTCTTCACCAGGCGCCAAGACGCTGTTGGAGGCATTATTAGAGCGATATGTGTCATACGAAAATGCGCGCTCAGGGCCAACCACACGTTCAATCAGAGCATCAAGATCACTCGAATTGGCGACCTTTTGGTTCTCATAGATGAACCCAATATCTCCCAATAAGGCCGGGCCGACACCTTTGTTCGCAACCGTCACCTGAAAGCCTTGACCAGAGTAATTCTGAGAGAGCTCAAGATATGGCCATACGCTTGCTTTTTGCTGATCTTTCAATGACGTCACCTCGAGCACCGAGACGCCGAGCGCAGACAGCGAAATCACAATCGCGACCAAACCCAAAATGTTCCCACGTCCGAACCATGCCGTTTCTTCTGCCATTAGTGCATCCCATAATTGCGTCTCGGGAAAGACTTAGTTGCTTATGAGACCGTGACCAGCCATTGGGTCCCAACGGCATGTTCAAACAGGAGAGTTAGAACTTGCAGGCCTAGCGACGCGGCAGCAGCCGCGCGTCTTGTGGAACGGGGTCCTCGAACGTTTTTATCGTGTCGCTGGTCGCTTCGTCGATCAGGTGCTGTATCAGCTCCGGGAAGAGCAAGGGTTCAGCCGCCGCTTCCCAGAGGAAGAAGCCATATGAGCCCGGGATCGCATTGATTTCATTGAACCAAAGCTCGCCGGTTTCCCGATTGCTCATGAAATCGATGCGCGGCGCGCCGCGTTTGCCAAGCGCCGTGAAGGTCCGGCGGGCATAATCATAGATTTTGTCTTGCAGCTCTCTCGGCAGGTCCGGATTGATGTCGCGGGTCAGTGACAGCATGCCTTCAGAGGGCTTGAACGTGCCCTTGGTGCCGCCATCGTCGGAGAGGTATTTCTCACGAAAATCGAGCAATTCGGCGCCGGACTTTGGCCGCTCAATGGCGGACAGTTTGATCGCGTCGCCTTTGGCAATCATAGCAATATTATACTCGACCAGATTCTGAACTTGCGGTTCGATCAGGCAGAGCGTGTCTTTCTTGAGCACATATTCGACCAGCGGCCAGAGGTCTTCATTCTCACTCTTCACCAGCCCGACCCCGACACTGGAGCCGAGATTGGCGGGTTTTACGATGACTGGATAACCGAGCGCGGCTTTCACGTCTGGCAGGATCATATCGGCA
>JBCCDZ010000418.1:0-1633 GCA_039030525.1 Pseudomonadota bacterium
CGCTTAGGCAATTTGGGCGCATACGCGGCTGGGTCGGACGTGGCTGCGTAGACAGCGTCCATCAGGCCTTCCGCATATTTGGAACGAATGAATCCCTTTGGAACCGCGCGCAAACGTTCGAACGCTTTCTCAGATTGTGGTTTTTGATCCGCAATTTCCTGGATCGCGTCATCTTTCAAAATGCGCCGCCGCGGCTTGTTGAAATACTGCGCTTTCTCTTCCCGCCATCCTGCAACGGAGGCAAAAACTGCGGCATATTCCTTGTTCGGCTTACGCATTTTCAACCGTTTCCAGGCGTTAGAAGGCGAGGTGTCATAGAGCTGCGGATCGATCAGATAATCCATTTCCGATTGCACCCAGCTCAGACGGTCCTGATCTTCCAAGCTTTTCAACATTATCAGATAGGCATCCCGCAAATGAGTGACATCTCCCATCGCGTAAGTCAGTTGCTTGTCAGTCAAAGGACGGCGTTTCCAGTCGGTGAACTGGCTTGATTTATCTATCCGGCGTTTCAAGACCCGCTGGATGAGATTGTCGTAAGACACTGAATCACCAATGCCCAAGGCCATGGCTGCAATCTGGGTATCAAAGATCGGTCCCGGAGGATGCCCGATTAGTCGATTAAAAATCTCGAGATCCTGTCGTGCTGCGTGGAACACTTTCGGCCGGTCTGGATCAGCAATCAGCTGTAGAAATGGGCCGATATCCAGATCTTCCGCCATCGGGTCGATGATGACTTCATAATCCTCGCACGAGGCCTGTATCAGGCACAGTTCTGGCCAATACGTTGTCTCGCGATGAAATTCGGTATCGACACAAATGAACGTGCCCTGGGCCAAGCGTTCGCAGGCAGTATCGAGATCGTTCTGTTCGGTGATGGGGGTTAGGCTTACGCGACTCATGCGCTCGGCCCTAAAACAAGCCGCCGCGAAAGGCGAGTGGCAATCTGCAGAATGAGACGAACTATCCGGTCTTCCGCTTGAGCAAAGATCGGCGTTTCAAGTTGGTTTCCTGCGCTGCGTCAGGCGTCGGCGCCGCGACAGCCGGCTCAGGTTCCTGATCCATGACAACCCATTCTTCACCCTCGGACGCAGACGGTTCATCACCCTTGGTGCCGCGCAAAGAAGTGACGATATCGGTGAGACTGGCATTCGCGGTAGCATCCACATCGCCGCCATCTGAGACGTTCTGGCTCGATGGGCGAGCGCTGGCGGCAAGGTTGCGGAATCGCATCCGCATCGGCGTCGATACCGCGCTCCCGAAAGCGATACATTCGCGGTCGGCCAATGATGACAGGAAGGCCAGGGTGGATCGCGACCCGTTTGAAATCGCTTTGCGCATCACGTCCTGGTCGGCATCATTACCCAGGCGAAGTGAGAAGATCGTGTTGCACTGAGACAGGATGGTCGGGTCCAGCTCATTCGGACGCTGAGTGATGATGGCGAGTGAAACCCCGTACTTCCGGCCTTCCTTCGCGATCCTGGCAATCGCACCCCGTGTCGGGGCGAAGCCACTCGAAACATCGGCTGGGATGTAGCGGTGGGCCTCTTCACAGACGACCAGCGTTTTGACTTTTGAATTACTCGCCAGCGCAACGTCAAAAGCAAGACGACACAGAACCGACGCGACCGAG
>JBCCDZ010000419.1:0-1623 GCA_039030525.1 Pseudomonadota bacterium
CATTCAACGTGCCCTCGGGGCCGAAAGCCTGGCGGAAGCGCAGAAAGGCCTGGCCTTTGCGGCGCTGTTGAAATTCCTCATTCCCCTGATCGTTGTCATTCCCGGTATTGCCGCTTTGTGGCTCGCCCAGAACGGATTGCAGGGGCTCAGTGAAGAGGCGCTATCAGCCAAGCCGGACAGCACTTATGGCGCGCTCATGGCACTGATGCCGGTTGGCATTCGCGGCTTGATCTTCGCCGCGCTGGTGGCCGCGATCGTGTCGTCGTTGGCATCGATGATCAACTCGATCTCGACCATCTTCACGATGGACATTTATCGCGATTATGTCGCCAAGGACCGGGCCGAGACGCATTATGTCCTGATCGGTCGGATCACTGCGGCGACCGCCATGGTGATTGCCCTCTTCCTGGCCATTCCATTGCTCGGCGGCGGCACCAGTATTTTCCAGACCATTCAGGAATATACCGGCTTTGTTGCCCCCGGCATTGTTGCGGTTTTTGTGCTCGGCTTCTTCTGGAAGCGGACCAATACGGCGGGCGCGTTCGCTCTGTTGATCTCGTCGGTCATCCTGTCTCTGCTCTTCTTCACAGCATCCGGTTCGGATGGTGGCGGCGTCGCAGCGATCCTTGGGCCGGTTTTCAACCCGATCCTCGGCCTGGCGGACTTCAATGTCACCAATATGCCGTTCGTGGTGCGGATCTGGTTCATCTTCCTGCTCTGCGTCCTGATCGGGGTCGTTGTATCGCTCTTCACTGAGCCGCCAGAAGCGCATCAGCCGGTGGATCTCAGCGATATCAGCTTTGCGACGTCAACGACGTTCAAGGTTGCGTCGGGCATTTCCATCGCCATCCTGATCGGTCTCTACGCGATGTTCTGGTAAGGCGAATGCCACCTGACGCTGCGAGATGATTTGCCTTGGCCCCGATAACGCGCCAGTTAAAGCGCAACAGAAATCAGGAGGATGCCATGGCAACTGGCCGCGAATTTGACGTCATCGTTTACGGATCAACCGGCTATACAGGCCGGTTGGTCGCCGAATATCTCTCTAAGACCTATGGGGTTGGCGGGGATGTAAGCTGGGCCATGGCTGGCCGCAGCGCCGACAAGCTTGCCGCGGTTCGCGATGAGATTGGCGCTCCGGCAGACACGCCCTTTGTGGTCGCGGATGCGAATGATCCTGCCAGTCTGAAAGCCATGGTCGAACGCGCCGGGTGTATCTGCACCACGGTGGGCCCATACCAGCTTTATGGCGAAGCCCTGGTCTCGGCCTGCGCCGATGCCGGAACCGATTATGTCGACCTGTGCGGCGAACCGGCCTGGATGCATCAGATGATCGGCAAATATGAAAGCGCAGCGCAAGCCAGCGGCGCGCGGATTGTCTTCTCATGCGGGTTTGACTCCATCCCGTTCGATCTTGGCGTCTGGTTCACCCAAGAAGCGGCGAAAGAGCGGTTCGGCGGCCCAGTGCCACGCATCAAAGGTCGCGTGCGGAAAATGCAGGGCACTTTCTCAGGCGGCACAGCGGCGAGTTTCAAAGCGACCATGGCATCGGTCGGCAAGGACCCGTCCATTCTCGGCGTCCTGCAAAACCCGTTCAGCCTGACCATGGGATTTGATGGTCCG
>JBCCDZ010000420.1:0-1592 GCA_039030525.1 Pseudomonadota bacterium
GCGTTTTCAAGGCATGGGCGAGATTGCCAACATGGGTTCGGGCGCGCGACACCACGGCGCGATTGTGATCGAGCAGCTTGTTCAACTCCTCACTGAGCGGTTGCACTTCAGCGGGATAATCGCTCGATAAGCCAGCCTGTCGGCCCTCGCGAATTTCGGTGATGTCCGATTGAATGCGATCCAGCGGTCGCAAGGCGTAACGCAGGCCCAGCGCCATAGCCAGAAGCGTACCGCCCGCCAGGGCCATCATCGCGACCAGGAGAATGGTGCGCAATCGATCCACCCCGGCCATGGATAAGGTCCGGTCTGAAATCGCCACCAGCAGAACCGGATTGGCGCGTTCAGGATAGGTGGTCGCCTGCACCGTCATTCGAACCGGTTGTTCCGCCGGGCCGATACCGTTTGCGCTGATCACCTGGCCTGGATTATCGAGCGCGTCGCGTTGCAATGCAGGTGGCAGATCAAGCGTTTCATCAAAGACACTTCGCGAACTAATATCGCCAATGGCTGTCCCCGTCTCATCAACCGCCAGGATCAGCCAGTATTTGCCTGAAAGCGGCACCAGAAAACGCGGATCTGGCGGATGACGATCTTCAATATCCTCAATTCGACCTGTGCCATCGCCGAGTGGTTGAATCGCGCGGGCCAAGGTCTGAATGGTCGCCGCATGCTCATCATCGAGAATGTTTAGCGTTTCGGCGCGATACACCGCCGTCATCGCAAACACGCCGCCTACAACCAGCAGCACACTCCACAATAACGCGCCGAGCAAAAGCCGGCGCGCCAGAGAGAGTCGCTGAAACCTGTTTTTCTGAGGTGCGGCTGGGTCCATATAAATCGACTAACCCGCTTGTGGCCTAAGTCACCATGCCTGAGCGTTCGTCTTCAGGCACAACCAGACGATAGCCGAGTCCGCGCTCGGTCTGAATGCGATCATTGCCGATCTTCTTGCGCAGGCGACCAATGAACACTTCGATCGTATTGGAATCGCGGTCGAAATCCTGATCGTAAATATGCTCGACCAGTTCGGTGCGCGGCACCACGCGGCCTTGATGATGAATGAGATAGCTCAGCACTTTATACTCATGCGCGGTCAGTTTGATCGGCTCACCATCGACCGTCGCGCGTGCGGCACGTGTGTCGAGGCGCAGGGCCCCGGCTTCAATCGCCGCCACGGCGTGACCGGAGGCGCGGCGCAGCAAAGCCCGCAAACGCGCTAGCACTTCTTCCGTATAAAACGGCTTGGTGACATAATCATCTGCACCCGCATCAAAGCCGGCAACTTTCTCGCTCCAGCGATCGCGCGCTGTCAGGATCATGACGGGAAAGGTTTTGCCGTCTTCACGCCAGCGTTCAAGAATGGTCACGCCATCCATTTTCGGCAGGCCCAAATCCAGGATCACCGCGTCATAAGGCTCGGTATCACCCAGAAAATGGCCGTCTTCACCATCCGCCGCCAGATCCACGGCATAGCCAGCATGGGTCAGCGCATCGGCCAATTGACGGCGTAAGTCCGCCTCATCTTCAACGACAAGAATTCTCATAGCTCTACCTTAGTTAGAAGACAGGATTCGTCCAGTTTTCGCGTCGAC
>JBCCDZ010000421.1:0-1573 GCA_039030525.1 Pseudomonadota bacterium
CGGTCTATTGGTATATCTTTTCACGCGGGCGTCGAGGAAAATCTGTTATGCAACTGACAAGACGAGGTTTTGTCGCCTTAACAGGCGCCAGTTTAGCCGCGCAGTGCGCCCCAAATGTGCACCAAAAGCAAGACGCAGATGTCCTTATCCTCGGCGCAGGACTGGCAGGCCTTCACGCCGCGCGCATGCTCGAAGCAGACGGATTTAAAGCGCTTGTTTTAGAGGCTGCGACTGAGATCGGTGGGCGGATGCGCACCTTGGATCAACTGCCCGGTCGACCGGAGGCCGGCGGTCAGCAAGTTGGACAATCCTATGCCCGTATACGCTCAACCGCGATTAATCTCGGCTTGAATGTCGTGCCCCCCGCACCCGGCGGGTCGCGCGACAAGGCGATGGTGTTCAATGGCCGTGCATTTGACGCCCGCGAGTGGGCATCCGCGCCAGGAAATCCGTTCCCAGAAGCGTTCAAACGCGCCACGCCAGATACGGCTCTGTTTATGGCTGCGGCCCGTGAAAACCCGCTCGTGGATCAATATGCATGGCGCGAAGCCGGAGCAGAATTTGACCTCAGCGCTGCAGACTATTTGGCGTCGAAGGGATTTAACTCCGAAGCCCTCGCTCTTTGCAATATCGCTTTGAATGCGAACGAACTCAGCACAAATTCCATGCTAAACCTCTGGCGCACGCTAACGCTTTTCACGCTGGACTCATCATCCGGGCCATCAGAAGAAATTGAAGGCGGATCGCAACGCCTCCCCGAAGCCATGGCGGCGAGCCTGGCCGCTGAGGCTGTTCGACTGGGCGACTCCGTCGCTGCGATCTCATCGAATGGCGATGGCGTTACTGTCACAACCACGAGCAATACCTATCGCGCCCCATTTTGCGTCAACACGCTGCCCTTTCCCGTATTGCGTAAGCTCTCGCTCGATATCGAGGGAGCTCAGTCCGCCCTTCAACCAATCATTGAGACGATGCCTTACACGCAAATTCAGCAAATCCATCTCGAGCTCGAGCAAGGCCCGGCGGATGATCTTCCGATCATGATGTGGACGGATACACCAATCGAGCGCGTTTTCCCGGTCCGTAACGCGACAGGCGAAACTGTCTCCCTAACCTGCTGGGTCAATGGCGCCGGGACACGCCTATCAACCTCAGACGAAGACTGGAAAACTCTTGCGCAAGAGACGCTGCTTCAGTCACGTGGGATCAAAGCGAAGGCGCATGCTGTGGTTCGCTGGGATGAGAATCAGCCCCTGAGCGGCGGCGCTTACATGCATTGGGCTCCAGGCCAGATTCAGCCTTGGGCGGAACGTCTCACACAACCTGCTGGACGACTTCACTTTGCCGGCGAGCACACCTCCTACCTTCACACTGGAATGGAAGGCGCCATGGAGTCCGGCGAGCGCGCCGCCTATGCGATCATCGAGGCAGCTGCAGGCTCAGCAGCGTAAAACGGCACGCTCTCAAAGCCGATCAGCTCAATGTCCGGTGAGACGTATCCCGGCTTTACGGGCTCGGTGCGCGCGAGATCGGTCGACAGATATTTTTTGTTGTCATCACAGAAAATCGTCGC
>JBCCDZ010000422.1:0-1566 GCA_039030525.1 Pseudomonadota bacterium
CCAGAATTACGCTCAGGATCAAACAGGATGAGCGAGCGATACCCATCGACCGCGCCGCGATGCCCGACCACACGATAGCCCGGCACACCATACTTGTAGACGCGCCAGCCAAGCGCGTAGCGTGCGTCCCGCAAATGCCCGCCAAACCGTCGGCTCATGCTCGACTGCTCGCGGCGCGTATAGATGCGCGGCGTGTGCAGATCGGTCAGCGTGTCCTGGTTCAGAATGTCGGGTTCAAGCCCCATTTGCGCCTGTGCGAAACGCGCAAGATCCAGGATCGACCCGTTCACACCGCCGGCCGCCGGCACTCGATAATAAGACTGATTGACCCGGCGCCGGATCGGACGCGGATCGGCGCGGCGTTTCAGATGCGGTTCCGCCCACGACAACGAGCCTTGCAGCGCCTCAAGCCCGAAGCTCGCATCGCGCATACCGAGCGGCTGGAACAGCTCCAGCTCAACCACTTCTTCAAACGATAGGCCGCGCACCGCAGAGACCACTTCGGCCACCGTGTCGAACGCGACATTCTGATACGTGTGACAGTCACCAACCGGACAGACGCGCTTCAGCTTGCCGAGGCTGCGGCGAATGTCGGCTGGATCACCGCCATCTTCAAGGCGCGTATCATACGCATTAGGGACAATGCCAATCTTGTGCGAGAGCAAGTCCTCCAACGTTCCGACTTTCTCACCGCCCAGCGGCAAGCGTAAAGAGGTCTGGAACTTGGAAATCTTGTCCGACAGCGCCAGCTGACCCTCGGCGGCCATTTTCCCAAGCGTGGTCGAGGCAACGCCTTTGGACAGTGAGGCCCAGCGGAAAACCGTGTCCTTCGTCACGTCTTCGCCATCCAGACGCGTGACGCCATAGCCCTCCGCAAATGTGATTTCACCGTCTTCAATCACTGCAACGGCGAGGCCCACGACCGCATCTTGAGCGGCCAGACGCGACAGCCGCTCGTCTAACCGATCATAATCCATATCCGCGGTTTCGGCTGCGGCCTGAAAGAAAAACGCTACAAATGTAACAATTGCGATGAAACGAAACACCGGCATCCACCCATGGTTTTGAGTTACTCACCTAATTTGATTTGGAGCCCTCGTCGCCTTCGGCAACCACAGAATTCACGCCGAACACTTTTCCGTTCAGAACGGGCATCGCTGCACCATTCGGATCGACTGGTGGCTGGATGGCGCTGAACGACAAACGCAATTGCTGTTCCGGCGTAATTTCGGAGGGTTCAAAACTTTTATAAGCCGCTTCCACCAGATCGGCGACATGCTGATCCCGCGAGCGGGCGGTTGAGCCCCCAAACATGATCGCAACAACGCGGCGCCCCCGGCGCTTCGCGCTGGTCATCAGATTGAATCCAGACGCACGAGTATACCCGGTCTTGATTCCGTCAACGCCTTCAACCTTGCCGATCAGGCGGTTGTGATTCCGGTACGTGGCCCGTCCCCAGCTGAATTTCTTGTTTGAGAAATAGCCATAGTAATCGGCATGATCCTCAAGCAGACGTTCCGCGAGGATGGCCATATCGCGCGCCGTGGAAAGTTGCTGCGAGTTGGG
>JBCCDZ010000423.1:0-1545 GCA_039030525.1 Pseudomonadota bacterium
AGCTGAACCTGGTTGCCCAGATGATCCGCGGCAAGAAAGTCGACAAGGCCCTGACGGACCTGACCTTCTCGAAAAAGCGGATCGCGCAGGACGTCAAGAAGTGCCTGCAATCGGCCATCGCCAACGCTGAAAACAACCACAACCTGGACGTTGACGAGCTGATCGTTGCAGAAGCCTGGGTTGGTAAGAACCTGACCATGAAACGTGGGCGTCCTCGGGCGCGCGGCCGTTTCGGCAAGATCATCAAGCCGTTCGCTGAAATCACGATCAAAGTGCGTCAAGTCGAGGAGCAAGCCTGATGGGGAATAAAGTCAATCCGATTGGCATGCGCCTGCAGGTGAACCGCACCTGGGACAGCCGCTGGTATGCCGACACCAAGGATTACGGTGATCTTCTGCTGGAAGATCTGAAGATCCGTGATTTCATCAAGACCGAGTGCAAGCAGGCCGGTGTGGCCCGTGTGATCATCGAGCGTCCGCACAAGAAGTGCCGCGTGACGATCCACACAGCCCGCCCCGGTGTCATCATCGGCAAGAAAGGGGCGGACATCGAAGGTCTGCGCCAGAAGATCGCCAAGATGACCGACAGCGAGTTGCACCTCAACATCGTCGAAGTGCGCAAGCCTGAACTGGATGCGGCCCTTGTTGGCGAAAGCATCGCGCAACAGCTGGAGCGCCGGGTGTCTTTCCGTCGCGCCATGAAGCGTGCGGTGCAGAACGCCATGCGCATGGGCGCCCTTGGCATCCGTGTGAATGTCGCGGGCCGTCTGGGTGGCGCGGAAATCGCGCGGACTGAATGGTACCGTGAAGGTCGCGTGCCGCTGCACACACTGCGTGCCGACATCGATTACGCACATGTGGAAGCCACAACCGCCTATGGGATCATCGGGATCAAAACCTGGATCTTCAAAGGCGAGATCATGGAGCATGATCCGTCCGCGCGTGACCGCAAGGCGCAGGAACTCCAGGATGGTCCGGCCCCACGCGGTGCCGGTGGCCGTCGCTAAGGGGGAATGACAGATGCTACAACCAAAACGCACGAAATTCCGCAAGCAGTTCAAAGGCTCGATCAAGGGTCTGGCGAAGGGCGGGTCCGACCTGAACTTCGGAACATACGGCCTTAAGGCGCTTGAGCCCGAGCGGGTCACAGCCCGCCAGATCGAAGCGGCACGCCGCGCGATGACACGTCACATGAAACGTCAGGGCCGGGTCTGGATCCGGATCTTCCCGGACGTGCCGGTGACCGCCAAACCTATCGAAGTTCGGATGGGTAAGGGTAAGGGCTCCGTCGACCGCTGGGCGGCGAAGGTCAAGCCGGGTCGCGTGATGTTCGAGATCGACGGCGTGAACGACGATGTGGCCCGCGAGGCTTTGCGTCTGGCGGCCATGAAGCTGCCGATCAAGACACGGGTCGTGGTCCGCGAGGACTGGTGATCAAAGCGGCTCACTGTGCCGCGCTTCGACCAAAACTGGAAACCCCCGCCGAGAACTCCGCGGGGGTTTCCTTTTTGCTAAGATCGTCAAAGAGCGGCCCAAGGTTGCCAAA
>JBCCDZ010000424.1:0-1535 GCA_039030525.1 Pseudomonadota bacterium
CGCCTTCTTGTTCTGCGGCGTAGAGCAGCGTGCGTCCGTCTGGAGCGAATGATACGGATCGCTCTTGGCCAGGCGTATCCGTTACGCGAACAGTGTCTGCGAACTCAGTGTCAGTAACAAAGACTTCGCCGCGGAAAACATAAGCGATTTCAGAGCCATCGGGTGAGATCGCAAACTCTGATATATTTCCGGCCGCTGGTAGCGGCATGTCTTCGCCGCCAATCCGTCCGGCTGGAACGGTAATCGCGAGGGCTTGGGATTCGCTTCCAGGTGTCACTTTGTGAATGACGCCATGATAGGTGTAGACAAGTGTTCCATCATCGCTGATCGAGGTCGCCCGGGCTGGGTGCGGTCCGTGCGACGTCAGCGCTTCGCTCTCTCCGGTCGCAAGTGCGACGCGGCGTAGATTGAAGGTTCCGCCATCGACTTCCGATTGCATGAACAGGCTCTGTCCATCCGCTGACCAGGCTGGGGTGTGATCCCCGCCTGGTGTGTCTGTAACTTTCGTATGGGCCCGGCTTTCGAGATCATAGATCCAGATGTCGCGCGCGAACGAGCTGACATCGCGTTGGCGCCACTCATTCTCGTAAGCTTTTTCATCGCGATAAGCGATCTTGGTGCCATCCGGGCTGTAGCGGGCATCCATGCCTGGGACCGTCGTGACCATGCGCGGCGTGCCGCCATCGACCGAGACTTGATACAGTTGCGGCAATGCGCCGGTGGGGAAATAGCTTGAGCTCGCCGACTGTCCGCGCGCCGACGCAAATAAGACACCACTGCCGTCGGGGGCAAAATCGCTTGGATAATCATTCGCATCATGATGGGTGAGGCGGCTAAGGCCCGTGCCGTCAGCATTCATTACGAAGACATCGAGATTGCCATTGCGATCTGAGGCAAAAGCGAGCTTTGATCCATCGCGTGACCAGACTGGCATTCCATCCCAACCATTGTCGCGGGTGATTGGCGTCGCGGTGCCGCCATTGCTGGAGACGGTCCAAATGTCGCCATGCGCTGTGAAAGCGATCGTGGTGCCATCGGGTGAGATGGCTGGAGCCTGGAACCAGGTTTCATTCTCCGAAACCAGATCCTCCGCCGAAAAGCCCTGCGCCGACGCAGCGCCGGTTGCGGCCAATGCGGCGGCGAAAGACAAAACAGATAGCGACGTGCGCATATTCTACTCCCAGATGTGACGTTTGTAGTCTGTTAACGAGCTGAAAGGTGCGCCTCAAGCAAAGAATAGGATTACCACGCGTAATTCTGAAATCTTGGAAGAAATTGTCAGAAAGACGCCTGCAACCAGTATTTTGTTCCAAAGATTATTAGAGTTTTTAGCGTGAAGACGGAGCGCTCGGAAAGACAGAGCTAGGTCTCAAGTATTTTCGTCAGTAGGCTTGAGAATTGTTGCATTTCTTTTTGGTCTAACCCGGAGAGCGTTGTCTTTGCCGTTTCAACGAGAGCGCCATTAAATGCTGCGACTTGTAGCAGCCCTTTTTCGGTCAAACATAGATCCGAGCTCCGCGCATCGCGCGCCGCAG
>JBCCDZ010000425.1:0-1521 GCA_039030525.1 Pseudomonadota bacterium
CAGCAGGGCATATGCCGTCTCAAAGGCGGCAACAATTTCAGGATTGCTCGCGCCGGTTTGTTCGCGCAGGCGCAGCAGGAAAACTGGTCCGTTAATATCGACAATGCGATTGGCCAGCACCGTGCAAATGATCTCCCGCTTAAGTCGGTGCGCTTGCATAATATCCCCATACTTGTGCAGCGCTTCAGGGAAGTAGTGTTCCAGCGTATCGGTGAAGTATGGATCGTCTGGAAGATCTGACTCTACGAGGTCATCGAACAGAACGATCTTCGTCCAAGCCATCAGAATTGCGATTTCCGGTCGGGTGAGCAGGCGCCCGTCTTCCTTGAACTGCGCCATCAAAGCTGTGCTCGGGAGACCTTCAACGTCGCGGTCCAGTACGCCCCTTGCTTCCAGCCGGACCATCAAGCGTTCGAGTGCATCATGATCGCGCTTTGCCGAAAGCTCGGCCAAGCTGAGGGCGCCTGTCTGGGCATAATTGTGCTGCAGCACATGTGCCGCGACATCATCGGTCATTGAGGCGAGTAGCACATTGCGTTCCCCACTCGGCAACGCTTTTTGACGGATCGCTTCGGTGCACAGGATCTTGATGTTGACCTCATGGTCGGAGCTGTCGACGCCTGCAGAATTGTCGATGGCGTCACTGTTGAGGCGGACTTTGTGGAGCGCCGCTTCGATCCGGGCAGCTTGCGTCAGACCTAGATTCGCACCCTCGCCAATCACGCGCGCACCAAGCTCTTTCGCATTAATCCGGACCGAGTCATTTGCGCGGTCCCCGGCATCTGCATGGCTCTCATTCGAGGCTTTGATATAGGTCCCGATCCCGCCAAACCAGAGCAGCTCGCAAGGGGCTTTAAGGAGCGCATGGATCAGCTCGTCCGGCGTCACGCTATCCGCGGACAACCCGGTCAGCGCTTTCATTTCTTGTGTCAGCGAAATGGCTTTCGCGCTGCGGTCGAAAACGCCGCCGCCCTGGCTGATCAGGCTCTGATCATAGTCGGTCCAGCTAGAACGAGGCAAATCAAACAAACGCTTACGCTCCGCCCAGAGCGTCTCAGGATCTTGCGGATCCGGGTCGATGAAAATGTGCAAATGGTTGAACGCCGCTTGCAGCCGGATCTGCTTGGATAACAGCATGCCATTGCCGAACACATCGCCGCTCATATCGCCGCAGCCAATCACCGTGAACGGTTCGGCTTGGATGTCTTTGCCGATCTCCCGGAAGTGCCGTTTGACCGCTTCCCACGCGCCGCGCGCGGTGATGCCCATCTTCTTATGGTCATATCCTGCGGACCCGCCCGAGGCGAATGCATCGCCGAGCCAAAAGCCGTGAGAGACACTAATCTCATTGGCAATGTCAGAGAATGTGGCCGTTCCTTTGTCCGCGGCGACGACCAAATATGGATCATCACCATCATGGATGACGGTTTGCTGCGGCGGTTGCACGGCGCCATCAATCAGATTGTCGGTTAGGCCGAGCAGGCTGTTGATGAAAGTCTTGTACGCGGCAATGCCGGCATC
>JBCCDZ010000426.1:0-1510 GCA_039030525.1 Pseudomonadota bacterium
GACGCACCAATCACTATTTCTTTGACCTGAACCGACAGTGGTTGCCGGTGGCACAGCCTGAGCACAAAGGTCTGGTGCCACACATTCAAGAATGGCTGCCGCTTCTGGTTGTCGACAAGCACGAGATGGGGTCAAACTCGACCTTCTTCTTTAGCCCTGCAGCCGAAGATCAAATCAATCCATTGTTTGCCGAAGAGGCCTATCAGATCACCGCCGAGCTCAGCCAAGTTCTGTATGATGTCTTTGACGGTATTGGCCAATTGTCTGTGAGCCAGGAGTTCTTCCCGAATTACTATCTCGGCTATGGCTCAAGCTATCCAACCCTGCTCGGCGCGGTGCCGTTCTTGTTTGAACAGGGCTCATCGCGCGGCATGCTGCAAGACACAGATAATGGCCTGAAGCGCTATGATGATACGATCACAGAGCAGTTCCAGGCCGCCATCGCCTTGCTGGGCGAGGCCGCGCAGCAACGTCAGCGTCTACAGGACTTCCAACAGCGTTGGTTCGCGGATGCAGCTGAAAAGGCCCGCGAAAACCCGACCAAGGCTTATGTGTTCACATCGAGTGATCAGGGCCGCTTCGCGCATTTCCTCGACCTGTTGAACGCGCATAGCATTGATGTGCGGATGTTGTCAGAAACACAGTCCATCGATGGCGTTGTGTATCCGGCTGGACGCAGCGCAATTGTTTCCCTGAACCAACCCCGCTACTCTCTCATTGAGGGCATTTTCGCGCGGCAAAGCCCGCCAGAGGATCAGGTTGTCTTCTACGACATTTCAGGCTGGACTCTGCCGCACGCCTTTGGCTTGCAGCATACAGGTTTGACCTCTCGTCAGGTATCTCGGGTGAGCAGCGGAGGCGCGGCGACAGCGGGGTCTTTAGCCAAACCTGCCGTGCCGCCAGCCCCGGGCGATAATGTGCTTGCCTATGTCATCGACTGGTCGCACTTCAACGCACCGCGCTCTGTTAATCGTATCCTTCGCTATGATTTGCGGGCGAAAGTGGTTCCCGATCCGATGCGTCTGCAAACCACAAGTGGCTTTGTTGATGTGCCGCGCGGCGCTGTGATTGTGCCGGTCCGTCGACAGGATATGTCGCCTGAGGACATTCATGCTTTGGTTGTTCGTGCGGTCGAGGAGGACGGCGTCACCGTCCATGCTGCGCTCACGTCGAACACGCCAACGGGCTCAGATCTTGGCGGCTTCAGCACGGAAGCCCTCATGGCACCGAAAGTCTTGCTGCTAACGGGACGCAGCAGCGGATTCAGTGGCGTTTCGGACAATGATGCCGGAGAGGTGTGGCATTACCTTGATAAGATGCTGCATATCCCGGTCACGATGATCGACATCTCAGACGTCAACGCGAACCATCTCTCGGATCATACGCACGTGATTGCGGTGGGTGGATCCTACGCCTCCTTGTCTGATGGATTTGTAGGGTCGCTCAAGACTTGGATCCGCGGCGGCGGCGTATTCATCGGCACGCAGCAGGGCGCTGAATGGGCGGTCGC